>NZ_JBEZGQ010000370.1:0-7446 GCF_040650095.1 Actinoplanes sp. NPDC048791
GGGCGACGTGCCCGCGGTCGTGCGGCTCGCCGCCGCCGCGCACGTCGTGAGCACCACCGTCGGGCCGTACGCGAAGTACGGCCGCGCCCTCGCGCACGCCTGCGCCGCGGCCGGCACCGACTACGTCGACCTGACCGGCGAGGTGATCTTCGCCCGGGCCAGCGCCGACGAGAACCACGAGCTGGCCCGCTCGACCGGCGCCCGGATCGTGCACTCCTGCGGCTTCGACTCCATCCCGTCGGACCTCGGGGTGCACGTGCTGTGGCAGCAGGTGCGGGCCGACGGGGCCGGCGAGCTCACCGACACCACGCTCGTGGTCACCAGCATCCGCGCCGGGATCAGCGGCGGCACCATCGACTCGATGCGCCACCAGCTGGACGTGGTCCGCCGGGACAAGGCGCTGCGGCGGCTGGTCGCGAGCCCGTACTCGCTGAGCCCGGCCCCGGCCGACGAGCCGGACCTGGGCCGGCAGGAGGACATGGTGCTGCTGCGGGGCTCGGAGGTCGACCCGTCGCTGCGCGGCAGCCTGGGACCGTTCGTGATGGCGTCCTACAACTCGCGGGTGGTGCGGCGCAGCAACGCCCTGCGGGGCCACGCGTACGGCCGGGCGTTCCGGTACCGCGAGGCGATGAGCACCGGCACCTCGCCGCTGTCGCCGGTGCTCGCCGCGGGCACCAAGGCCGGGCTCGGCGCGCTGGTCGTCGGCCTGTCCCTGCCGCCGACCCGGTTCCTGCTGGACCGGATCCTGCCCAAGCCCGGCGACGGGCCGGACGAGGCGACCCGCAAGCGGGGGCACTTCACCATGGACCTGTTCACCACGACCAGCACCGGCGCGCGCTACACGGCCCGGTTCCGGGCCAAGGGTGACCCCGGCTATCAGGCCACCGCGGTCATGCTCGGCGAGTCGGCCCTGGCCCTGGCCCTGGACCGCGCGGAGCTGCCGGAGACCACGGGCGGCGTGCTGACGCCGGCCACCGGAATCGGTGACGCACTGGTCGAACGGCTGCGGGCGACAGGCATGGAGATCACCGCGCGGCGGCTCGGCGACTGAGTACTGTCCGATTTAGGTACTCGGGGTCGCCCGGCCGGCCGGGCCGGGGTTAGCGTCCGGGGATCGCCCGCAATGCCGCGTGGAGGTCCTGGATGCGCAGAATCGCCCTCATCTCATCTGTCGTCATCGCCCTGGTGCTGGCGGCGGTCGCGCCCGCCGGCGCGCAACCCACCCCGTTCCGGCCCGGCGCGCCGGGCATCGGTGACCCCTACTTCCCGCTGGCCGGCAACGGCGGTTACGACGTACGCCACTACGGCCTGGACATCAGATACACGCCGGCCACCGACGTGCTGGCCGGCACCGCCACGATCACCGCCCGCGCCACCCAGCACCTGTCCGCGTTCAACCTCGACTTCGACGGCCTGACCCTGCGGTCGCTGACCGTGGACGGCCGCCCGGCGGCCTGGCAGCGGGCCAACGGCGAGCTCACCGTCACGCCGCAGCGTGGGCTGCGCAAGGGCCGCACGTTCACCGTGGTGGCCCGCTACGACGGGGTGCCGCAGATCATCGCCGACCCCAACCTGGGCTCGTCCGGGGTCTTCACCACCGACGACGGCATGGTCATCGTCGGGCAGCCCGAGGTCGCCTCGACCTGGTTCCCGGTCAACGACCACCCGCTGGACAAGGCCTCCTTCACCACCCGGATCACCGCGCCGCGGGGCCTGCAGTCCATCTCGAACGGCGTGCTGGCCGGCACCAGCACCCGGCACGGCTGGACCACCACCACCTGGCAGGCCCGCGAGCCGATGGCCCCGTACCTGGCCACCGCCACAGTCGGCGAGTATCAGGTGAAGAAGTACTCCAAGGCCGGGGTCGAGTATCTGGACGCACTGGACCCGAAGCTGTTCAAGCCGGCCGCGGCACCGCGCACCGGCACGCAGGTGGCGTTCACCCAGGACGGCGAGCCGGCGTACAAGCGGCTCACCCACACCGTCGACGTGCCCGCCGGCGGGGCGACGCTGAACTTCCACGTCACCCGCGACACCGAGCCGGAGTGGGACTACTTCTTCGTCGAGGCGCACACCGCCGGGGCGGACGACTGGACCACCCTGCCGGACGCCAACGGGCACACCAGCACGGAGACCTCGGCGCTCTGCTTCTACGGACCGCAGACGTACCCGTTCCTCACCCACTACCTGACGCCCGGCCCGGACGACACCTGCGCGGCGCCGGGCACCACCGGCACCTGGCACGCGGCCACCGGCAAGAGCGACGGCTACGAGGCGTGGTCGATCGACCTTTCCGGGTACGCGGGCAAGCAGATCGAGGTGTCCCTGAGCTCGGTGAACGATCAGGCCATCACCGAGGCGGGCGCGTTCGTCGACGACGTGGTGGTCTCCACCGGCCAGGGCACGACATCCTTCGAGTCCGACGGGAACACCCTGGACGGCTGGGTCCCCGGCGGTCCCCCGCCCGGCAGCCCGGCCAACCCGAACACCTGGATCGCCGGCACGGTGGACCAGTTCCCGCCGACCGTCGGTGACCGGGCCGCGGGGTCGCTGGCCCGCGAGCCCGAGATCATCTCCTTCCTGGCCGAGAACTTCGGGCCGTACCCGTTCTCGGCCGCCGGCGGCATCGTGGACAGCTCGGACCGGTTCGGCTTCGCGCTGGAGACCCAGACCCGCCCGGTCTACGCCCAGGTCTTCTTCAGCAGCCCCGAGTCCGGCGACGCCGTGGTGGTGCACGAGCTGGCCCACCAGTGGTACGGCGACAGCCTGGCGGTGGCGAGGTGGCAGGACATCTGGCTCAACGAGGGCTTCGCGACGTACGCCGAGTGGTTGTGGAGCGCGCGCGAGAAGCACGGCACCGAGCAGGAGATCTTCGACGCCAACTACCAGGGCATCCTGGACCCGGAGTTCTGGGCGCTGCCGATCGGTGATCCCGGCCCGGACCACCTGTTCGACTATCAGGTCTACCTGCGCGGCGCCATGACCCTGCACGCGCTGCGCATGGAGGTCGGCGACCAGGCCTTCTTCACCATCCTGCGGACCTGGGCCTCGACCCGGCGCGGTGACAGCGTCACCACGCCGGAGTTCATCACCCTGGCCGAGCGGATCTCCGGCCGGTCCCTGGACGCGCTGTTCCAGGCCTGGCTGTTCAGCCCGACCCGGCCCGAGCTGGCGACGCCCCCGGCGAGTTCCGCCCGGGCCGCGTTCGTTCCCGCCCCGATCCCCCGGCACCTGCGCCGCTGACCCGCCGGTCCCGCCCCCGCAGCACCGGGGGCGGGACCGGCCCGGGCAGGACGCAATCCTTGGCCACCTGTCCAAAATTCCGGAAGTCGGGCCTCTGCACGGTCGGCGGTGGTGATAGTGAGGGCATGACCACGGTGATCGCCCCGACCCAGCCTGCCCGCGGACGCCCGTCGTTCGCCGATCTCAGCGTCAACACGAAGGTGCTGTCGGCCGTGGCCGTCGCCGCCCTCGTGGCTCTGATCGTCGGGATCAACGGCATCCGCTCGCTCAGCGAGGCCAGCAACTCCGCGCAGCTCATCTTCAAGAGCAACGTAGCCAGCGTCGAGGCGGTGGGAGAAGTCACCACCTCCGCCACCCAGGCCCGCTCCGACCTGGCCAACCAGGCGCTGTCACTGGACGCGGCGTCGGTCACCAAGTTCACCCAGTCCTTCGACAAGGACCTGGACAGATTCGCTGCCGCGATGGCCGCCTACCGCGCCAGCAACCCGGCCGGCGATCCGGCCCTCATCGACAAGGTCCAGGCGACGTGGACCGCGTACATCAAGGTCGCCCAGGAGGAGATGCTGCCGACCGGGGCGAAGAACGACCTGGCCACCTGGTCGAAGTTGCGCGACACCAAGACGATTCCCCTGCTCACAGCGCTGTTCCAGGACATGGCCACGCTGAAGGCGGCCGAGACGGCCGACGCTGCCAAGAATGCCGCCGCGGCGAAGTCCAACTACGAGTCCAGCCGGACGACCGCGATCCTCACGCTGATCGTCGGGGTGCTGCTCGCGCTGGCCCTGGGCGCGCTGGTGGCCCGCCGCATCGTGCAGGCGCTGACCAAGGTCAAGGACGTCTGCGACGCCCTCGCGGCCGGGGACCTGACCCGGACCGCCGGGCTGACCTCGCGCGACGAGCCGGGCCAGATGGGCCGGGCGCTCGACGCCGCCGTGGGCCGGCTGCGCCAGACGGTGACCACGATCGACGGCTCCGCGGCGTCGCTGGCCAGCGCGTCGGAGCAGATGACCGGCACCGCGACCCAGATCGCCGCCTCGGCGGAGGAGACCTCGACCCAGGCCCAGGCGGTCTCTGCCGCGGCCGAGCAGGTCTCGCGCAGTGTCGACACGGTGTCGGCCGGCAGCGAGGAGATGGGCGCGTCGATCCGGGAGATCTCGCAGAACGCCACCGAGGCCGCCCGGGTCGCCGAGGAGGCCGTCAGCGTCACCGCGGCGACCTCGGCCACCATGGGCAAGCTGGGCGAATCCTCGGCCGAGATCGGCAACGTCATCAAGGTCATCACCTCGATCGCCGAGCAGACCAACCTGCTCGCCCTCAACGCCACCATCGAGGCGGCCCGGGCCGGGGAGATGGGTAAGGGCTTCGCGGTGGTGGCCTCGGAGGTCAAGGATCTGGCTCAGGAGACGGCCCGGGCGACCGAGGACATCTCCCGGCGGGTGCAGGCGATCCAGGCCGACACCAGCCGGTTCCTGGCGCAGGACCGCGGCTACCGCGACTTCCTCGAGCTCGCCACGGCCCAGATCTCCCGGGCGGTGGCGAACGTGCGGGCCTACCAGCAGGAACGGCGCCGGGCGGCCGAGCTGGCCGCGCTCGACACCGCCAAGACCAACTTCTTCTCGAACGTGAGCCACGAGTTCCGTACCCCGTTGACCTTGATCCTCGGTCCGCTGGAGGAACTGCTCGGCGACGACGGGCTCGGCGACGACCTGCGCGAGCGGCTCGTGCCGATGCAGCGCAACGGCGTGCGGCTGCTGAAGCTGGTCAACACGGTGCTGGACTTCTCCCGGCTGGAGTCGGGCCGGCTGCGCGCCGCCTACCGGCCGACCGATCTGGCCGACTACACCGCCCGGCTGGCCAGCACCTTCCGCTCGGCGGCCGAACGGGCCGGGCTGCGGCTCGACATCCAGTGCCCGCCGCTGCCGGCGCCCGTCCACGTGGACCGCGAGATGTGGGAGAAGATCGTCTTCAACCTGCTCTCCAACGCGGTGAAGTACACGCCGACCGGCGGGATCACCGTGCGGATCCGGGAACGCGACCGGGCCGCGGTGCTGGAGGTGACCGACACCGGCGTCGGCGTGTCCGAGGAGGAGCAGCAGCTGCTCTTCGACCGCTTCCACCGGGTCACCGGCGCCTGGGCGCGCAGCCACGAGGGCACCGGCATCGGCCTGGCCCTGGTCCGTGAGCTGGCCGAGCTGCACGGCGGCACGGCTACGGCGCGCAGCGAGCTCGGCGTGGGCAGCACATTCTCGGTGACCGTCCCGCTCGGCACGGCCCACCTGCCCGCCGACCGGATCATCGACGAAAGGCCGGCCGACCTGCCCGAGGAGCAGTCCCGGCTGTACGTCGAGGAAGCGCACTGGTGGATGGGCGACACCGCGCCGGCCCCGGTCGCGCCGGGCGAGGTGCAGGACGGCCGGCGGGGCCGGGTGCTGCTCGCCGACGACAACGCCGACCTGCGCGACCACGTGTCCCGGCTGCTCCGGCCGTCCTTCGACGTCACCAGCGTGTCGGACGGCCTGGAGGCCCTCGAGCTGGCCCGCACCGAGCAGTTCGACCTCGTCCTGACCGACATGATGATGCCCCGGATGGACGGCTTCGGCCTGATCCGGGCGCTGCGCGCGGACGAGCGCACCCGGGACGTGCCGATCGTGGTCCTCTCCGCCCGCGCCGGTGAGGAGGCCTCGGTCGAGGGCCTGGCCGCGGGCGCCGACGACTACCTGGTCAAGCCGTTCTCGGTACGCGACCTGACCGCCCGGGTCCGGTCCAACCTGGAGCTCGGGCAGACCCGCCGGCAGATCATCAGCCGGCTGCGTGGCCTGGTCGACGCGGCCGCGGCGGTCAACGCGGTCAGCACCACCGCCGAGGTGCTCGCCGTCGCCGCCCGGCACGTCCAGGCGATGACGTCGGCCGGCCGGGTCGTGCTGACCGCCCCCGGCGCCCGGGCCGAGGTGGACGGCGGCGCCGGCGGTTCGGCCGCCCCGGATGTCGTGCTGCCGCTGCCGGACACCTCCGGCGCGCCCCTCGGTGAGCTGAGCGTCTGGTCCGGACCGGACGGTCCACCCGAGCCGGTGCTGCTCACCCAGCTGGCCCGCCTGGTCGGGCTGCGGCTGGGCAACGCCCGGCTCTACGAGGCCGAGCACCGCATCGCCAGCACGCTGCAGCACAGCCTGCTGCCGCAGTCATTGCCCCGGGTGCCCGGCGCCATCGTGGCGAGCCGCTACCTGCCGGGCAGCACCGAGGCCGAGGTCGGCGGCGACTGGTACGACGTCATCCTCGCCCCGGACAACCAGCTCTTCCTGGTCATCGGGGACGTGGTCGGCAAGGGGGTGCAGGCCGCGGCCGGGATGGGGCAGCTGCGCAACGCGCTGCGGGCGTACATCCTGGAGGGTTTCGACTGCGGTGAGGCGCTGACCCGGCTGAACCGGCTGGTCGACAACCTGGGCCGGCGCCAGTTCGCCACCGTGGTCTGCGTCCGCTTCGACACCCGCACCCGGGAGCTGCACTACTCGTCGGCCGGGCACCCGTCCCCGATGCTGGCCGCGCCGGGGGAGAAGGGCGACCTGCTCTACTCCAGCGCGCTCGGGCCGCCGATCGGTGCGCTCAAGGACGTGACATACCCGACGCTGACCGCGGCCCTCGAACCCGGCCACCGGCTGCTGCTCTACACCGACGGCCTGGTGGAGGACCGCCGCTTGGGCATCGACCGCGGCCTGGCCGACGTCAGCGCGGAGCTCGCCGAGCCGGCCGAGCACGTCGAGGACCTGCTGGACCGGCTGCTCGACAAGGCGGCCCGGCAGACCCGCCGCGACGACATCGCGCTGCTCGCGCTGCAGGCCACCGAGCCGCGCAAGTTCGAGCTGCGGCTGCCCGCCGACCCGACCCGGCTGAGTGTGCTGCGCCGGCGGCTCGAGGACTTCCTGACAGCCCACGCCGTGCCGGACAACGACGTCTTCGACCTGACCGTGGCGATCTCCGAGGCCGCCGCGAACGCGATCGAGCATCCCGTCGAGCCGGCCGAGCCGGTGATCACCGTCGAGGTGTCGGTGGACGAGGGCTCGGTGCTGGCGACCGTCCGCGACACCGGGAACTGGCGGCCGGCCGGTGACGCCGGCTTCCGCGGGCGCGGCCTGGCGCTGATCGGTGCGCTGTCGGAGCTGTCGGTGGCCAGGACCGGCTCCGGCACCGCGGTGACGCTGCGGCGGG
>NZ_JBEZGQ010000371.1:0-3459 GCF_040650095.1 Actinoplanes sp. NPDC048791
CGCCCGAGCCCGCTTCGCGCGGATCGGTGGCCGCGCCCGAGCCCGCTTCGCGCGGGTCGGTGGGGTGGTCGCGGTCGGTGGGCTCGCCCGGCCGGGCCGGTTGGTTGTCCGGGGTGCCGCCCAGGAACTGGTCCATCAGGCCGGAGAGCCTGTCGGTCAACCCGGTGAGACCGCTCGGGGCAGCCGGGTCGCGGTCCTTCGGCGGGCCACCCAGGCCGGCCTGGGACGCCATGGCGAGAACCGTCGCGACCAGCTTCTCGGCCTCCTGGCGGGCCGTACCTGTGGGCTCTGCCATTGTCCTGCTCCCCCTGCTCGCGACCGCGTGTGCGGCGCGGCCGGACGTGCTGCCCGGCTACGCCTTGGCGAGGCTCTCGACGCGGCGTTTGAGTTCCTTCAGCGCCGTGTCCATGATCATCTTCTCGGCCTTGCGGCGGAACATGCCGAGCATGCCGATGGAGAGCTCCACCTCCAGCATGTACGTCACTGTCGTGGTTCCGTCGCCGTTGTCGGCCAGGTCATACGAGCCGTTGAGAGTGCGCTGCATCTTCGAGGGTGCGACCAGGTGCCACTCGATGCGCGACAGATCCTCCGCGTACGCGTAGTCGAGCGTGTAGTCATCGTTGAGCGGTCCCGCGTCGATCACGAACCGGACCTGGGCGGCGTACCCGTCCTCGTACTCCTCGAGCACCTCGACCTGTTTCATCGCGTCCGCCCACTCGGGGTAGCGCGGAAAGTCGCAGATCACCGCGGCCACCTGAGCGAGGGGCGCATGGACCTGGATCGACTGCGTCGAGGTGTCCGCCATGGCTGGCAGGCTACCCGGTACGAGCCCACATCCGGGTGACCGGGCACCGCCCGTCGCCGACCCGGTTCCGCACCGCGACCTGTCGCCGGACCGCCCGGCCCGGCCACCGCGGTCTGCCCGTGCAATCAGGCCGTTCTCGGCGGGAGCGACGGCCCGGGCCACGCACGGACCTACGACATGAAGCTCTTGATCTGGCCCTTGACCTTGCGACTCCCGGCCTTGCGGCCACCGATCTCCGCCGGGTCGCGGATGCGTGGTTGTCGGAGGGTGCGGCTACGATCCGTCACGTGCCAGCCTCAGCCAGCGTCCCCGCGCGCGTCCATCCGCTCGCGGTGGCGGCCCGCCTCATCGTGCTCGCCCTGGTCGCGGCGCTCACCCTCATCGCCACCCGGGATCCCGGCCAGCTCCGCTGGATCGCGTTGCTGCTGGTCGCCGCCCTGCCGGCGCTGTTCGCGCCGGATCATCGGATCGCCGCGCCGATCGGGCGCTTCGCCGAGGCCGCGGTCGTCGGCCTGGCCGCCGGATCCGTGGCCGTGGCCGCGAACGAGACCATCGCCGCCGGTTTCGGCGCCGAGGCGATCCTGCCCTACCTCGTCGTCCCGCTGCTGACCGCCGGGTTGCAGCGCCGGGCCACCGAGGGCGCCGCACTGCTCGGGGTCGCGACCGTCGCGATGGTCGCCGGCGGGCTCGTCGTCGGCCACGGCGACACGGTCATCCTGCAGCCGGGCTATCTCGCCGCGTGCGGGCAGTGGCTGGTCCTGGGCGCGATCATCACCTTCGCGGCCGACACCATGCGCCAGCTCATGACCCCGGTGGAGAACAAACCGCAACCGTACGCGGAAGCGACCCGCCTGCTGACCCAGCTGCGCAGCGTCGCCCGGTCACTGCCGGGCGCCACGCTCGACCCCGGCGGCATCTCCGAGCACCTGCTGGAGGAGCTCCGCCAGGTCGCGCCCGGTCACCGCGCCGCCGTGCTGTCCGCCAGCGGTGGCGGCCGGCTGGTCGTGCTCGCGCAGACCGGCGCCGAGCGCGTCGACTGGGAGGTCACCCTCGACGCCGACTCGGCGATCGCCGACGCCTGGGCCTCGCAGCAGCCGCAGACCGCCTCGCGTTCGCAGGCCCGCTCCCACCAGGGCGGGGACGCCTCGTCGCTGGTCGTGCCGCTGGTCGCCGGGGTGCGCACGATCGGCCTGGTGATCCTCGAGGCGGACGTGCCCAGCGCGTACCCGTCGGCCGTCGTCGCCCGGGTCACCGAGGTGACCGGCCCGGCCGCGCTGCGGCTGGAGGCCGCGCTGCTCTTCGACGACGTGCGGTCGCTGGCGACCAATGAGGAGCGTCAGCGGCTGGCCCGGGAGATCCACGACGGGGTGGCGCAGGAGCTGGTCATGGTCGGGTACGGCATCGACAACGCCCAGGCGACCCTGCCCGAGGGTGCCGACGAGACGGCCGAGGAGCTGCGCACGCTGCGCGGCGAGGTCACCCGGGTGATCACCGAGCTGCGCCTGAGCCTGTTCGAGCTGCGTTCCGAGGTGGATCGCAACGGCGGTCTGGCCGCGGCCATCGCCGAGTACGCCCGCACCCTGGGCACGTCGGCCGGGCTGCGGGTGCACTTCACGTTCGACGAGTCCACCGCCCGGCTGCCCGCCGCCACGGAGGCCGAGCTGCTGCGCATCGCCCAGGAGGCGATCACCAACGCCCGCAAGCACGCCGGCGCCTCCAACCTGTGGGTCACGTGCACGGTCGACCCGCCGTACGCGCAGATCGAGGTCACCGACGACGGCAAGGGATTTGCCGATGATCGTCCGGACGGCCGCTACGGCCTTGCGATCATGGCCGAGAGGGCGGAACGTATCCGGGGCCGACTGGAGATCCGGCCGCGACACCCCAGCGGGACAACCGTTGCGGTAGTGCTCGGAACCTCCACTCGGCGCGATAGCGTGCGGGATAGCGTTTCCGCACCAGAAGGGGAGTAACCCGAGCATGTCGACCAGTCCGATGCCGACGACCCGCACCAAGGTGCTGCTCGTCGACGATCACGACCTGATCCGTAAGGGGCTGCGGCACGCGTTCGAGCGGGACCGGCAGTTCGAGGTCGTCGGTGAGGCGGCCACGGCCGCCGAAGCAGTCCGGCAGGCCGGTGCTTTGCAGCCGGACGTGGTCATCATGGACCTGCGGCTGCCCGACGGCAGCGGCCTCGAGGCCACCCGCGCGCTGCGCAAGAACAACGCCAACATGGGCATCGTGGTGCTCACCATGTACGCGGGCGACGACCAGCTCTTCGGCGCCCTCGAGGCCGGGGCCAGCGCATTCGTACCCAAGACGGCCCCCGCCGACGAGGTGGTGGCGGCCGCGCGGCACGCCGCCTCGGCACCGAGCGCGTTCACCGCGGCCGACCTCGCCGAAGCCATGAAGCGGCGCCTGGCACCATCGGGCCCGCAGCTCTCGCCCCGCGAAGGCCAGGTCCTGCGCCTGCTGGCAGACGGCATGAGCGTGGCCGGCATCGCCAAGCAGCTCTTCGTCAGCGAGTCCACGGCCAAGACCCACATCTCCAAGCTGTACGAGAAACTGGGCGCGGCCAACCGAGCCCAGGCGCTGATGACGGCGCTGCGGCTCGGTCTGCTGGAGGCTCCGGACGCTCCCAAGTTCTGATCTGC
>NZ_JBEZGQ010000371.1:3469-7440 GCF_040650095.1 Actinoplanes sp. NPDC048791
ACGCCCCCACTGACTGAACGGCTCCCGCCATCCCCCCGACCCCCTCGCTGAGGGTGCCGGGCGGATCTGTCTTTCCGGGCACGGATACGGCATCTTGGGCGTTTCCGGGCGCTACTTATTTTCAGCCCTGTCGAGCTAGGGCAAGGCCACCCGGGTGGGCGATATGTCTACTCAATCGCCGGGCGCCCTCGGCGCCCCAGCCGACCCGGAACAAGATCAACCTCAACCACCTCAGGTGGGCGAGCAACGGGCCGTAGGTGGGACGGGTGAGGAGCGCGACGAGCCCGCGAGGCAGATTGGCGGCGAGCCGGGAGTTTCCGGGCGGCAAGCGCGGCGGCGAGCGGGGGCCTTGACCGCGAACAACGGCGAGCAGGGCCCTTGACCGCGAACAACGGCGACACGCGGTGCCGCAAGCCGCAGACGACGAGCCGTGGGGCGGCACCGCGTCCGAGCTGAGCGTCAGGCGCGGCGGGCGGTCAGCCGGCGGGCGGCGAGGTAGGCCTCGCATCCGAGGCAGAGCCCGAAGGCCGCGTTGAGGAAGGCCGCCAGCAGCCCGAACCCCGCGAACACCAACCCGACAGCCGCAGCCCCGGACAGGTAGCCGACCGAAGCAACAGCCAGGAAGGCGAAACCGACCAGCTGCGCGAACCGCACCGGCGCGGCGTCCTCCCGCTCGGTGGCCGGCCCGAGCCGGGGCGCGACGAGGAAGCGGTAGAGCAAGGCGTACGGCCCGCGGCGCGGATCAGCGGCGGTGATCGCGAAGACGGCGGTCTGGGCCAGCGCGAGCCAGCCCCATCCGGTGGCCAGGACGACGACGAGAACGAGGGTGGTCAACGCCGCGGCGAACCGTGGCCCACGCGGGTCAAGCTGCATGCGGTGAGCGTGACACGGCCGGCGGCCGTCGTCCTGGTGAGTCCCATCACCGCCGTGGAGGTGCAGATTCCCAGGTCAGGCGGCTGGCAGCAGGTCGCCGAGCACGGCGATGAGTTGGGCCTTTCCCGGTACGCCGGTGGCGCGCTTGGCGACCCGGCCCTCGGCGTCCAGGACCAGCAGCGTGGGGGTACGCCAGATGCCCAGCGCGCGGACCGCGTCCAGGTGGCTCTCCGCGTCCACCTCGACGTGCCGCACGCCGGGGAGCAGGGCGGCGACCTCACCGCTCACCCGCCGGACAGCCCGGCACGGCGCGCAGAACGCGGACGAGAACTGCAGCAGCGTGGCCTGCGCGGGCTGAACACCGAGCTGCGCCAGCAAAGTCGGATCGATCCGCTGACCGGCCGCACCGGGATCCGGAGTCACGGCTTCCCCCGCCTCGACGTCCCGTCCACCGGAACCGGCGTCGCCCCGAGACGAACCGGCGTCGCCCCGAGACGAATCAGCGTCGCGCCCACCCACGCCGACGTCGCGCCCTGATGAGCCGATGTCACGCCCGGAGGAGAGCCCATCCGAGAGGCCGGTTGAGAGACCGGTCGCGCCCGCTGCCCCGCCGACCCCCGGCCGCTCAGCAGCCGGCCCCGGCGCGGCCAAGGCCGATCCCCCACCGGCTGCCCCAGCAGAAACCGATGAGCCCGGAACGAACCGTCCATCGGTCCGCCGCCGCCACAACCCGGCCACCGTGCCCAGCACAAGCACCGTCGCAACAACGATCAGCCCGGTGGTGTCCACCAGCCAACTCTGGCACGCCCCGCACGCCGCCGCGATGTGACCTACGACGCCGACTGGTACGCGCTCGCCTGCAACGAGAACAGCCCCGCGTAGATGCCCTCGGCCGCCATCAGCGTCGCGTGGTCGCCCTCCTCGGCCACCGCGCCGTGGTCCAGCACGAAGATCCGGTCCGCTTCGCGCACGCTGGCCATCCGGTGGGTGATCAGCACGACGGTACGGCCCGCGGCCAGCTCCCGGAGCCGCTGGTACACGTCGTGCTCGGCCCGCGCGTCGAGGTTCGCGGTCGGTTCGTCGCAGATCAGCAGCGGGGCGTCGCGGTAGAACGCCCGGCTCACCGCCAGCCGCTGCCACTGTCCGCCGGAGAGGTCGGCGCCGTCGGTGAAGTGCCGGGACAGCAGCGTGTCGTACTGGCGGGCGAGTTCCATCACGAATTCGTGGGCGTCGCCGGCCCGGGCCGCGCCGAGCACGCGTTCGGGTTCGACGCTGTGGTCGTACCGTCCGATGGTGATGTTGGCCCGCGCGGAGAGCGGCCATCGGGTTGGTTCCTGCATCACGACCGCGACCTGGCCGCGGACGGTCTCCGGGTCGTAGCGGGTGAGGTCGACGCCGTCCCAGCTGATGCTGCCGCTCTGCGGCTGGAAGAGGCCCGCGAGCAGGGCGGCCAGGGTAGTTTTGCCGGAGCCGTTCTCGCCGACCAGCGCGATGATCTCGCCGCGGCGCAGGGTCATGCTGACGTCGCGGACCGCCGGGCGTTCGGCGTCGGGATAGCTGAACGTCACGTGGTCGAGCCGGATCTCCCGGGCCAGCGCCGGCACCGCGGCGCCCGTGCTGGACTCGGTGCGGCTCAGCGACAGGTCGCAGAATCCTTGGAAGTCGGCGAAGTACAGGCCCTGTTCGAAGACCCGGTTGGCACTGTGGGCGAGTTCGGTGAGCTTGCCGATCCCCATGCTGATCGCGTACGCGGCCGCGCCACCCACGGCGAGTTCCATCCGGCCGGTCCAGAGCAGCCAGAGCAACGTGGCGTAGGTGAGTCCGGTGGCGACGCTGCTCAGCGCGGTGCCGGCCAGGTTGGTGCGGATCTGCCGGGTGGTGATCCGGATCTCCTCGTTGGTGGAGACGGCGAGCAGCCGCCGCACCTCGGCCAGCAGGTACTCCCGCACGGTGAACGCGCGCAGCTCGGGCGCGGGCTCGCGGGCGGCGAGCAGTTCGGCGAGCATCCGCTGGCGCCGCCAGACGGCGATGAGCCGCAGCATCCGCCGGTAGCGCAGCCGGGCGGAGCGCACGGCGGCCCACCCGATCGGCAGCACCGCGAGTACGAGCAGCGGCAGCAGGACCGGGTGCAGTACCGCCAGCACCCCGGCCGCGGCGGCCAGGCCGATCAGGTTGGTGCCGAGTTCGATGGCCCGGTCGACGAGATACTGGGCTGCGTCGATGCCCCGGTCGCGGGCCCGTTCCATGGCGTCGCGCCAGCCCGGGTCGTCGAAGGTGGACAGGTCGACGCGGGTGGTCAGATCCAGCAGCCGCATCTGGGCGGCCTGCGAGACCTTCGGGGACAGCCGGCCGTTGGCCGCCGCCCCGGCCGACGTCAGCACACTGCGCACGGCCGCGGAGCCGACGAGCAGAAGCAGCGAGGGTACGGCGGCCCGCACCCGTTCCGGCGTCGGTCCCTCCCGGAGCAGCCCGTCGAAGACACCGACGACGCTGATGAGCCCGACCGCACTGGCCACTCCCGCGGCCAACTGGAACGTGAGCACGGCGATGGTGGTCCGCCGGCTCGCCTGCCAGGCCAGCGACCAGGCCGATCGCAGCAGCCGGGGCAACCGCCGCAGCATCCGCAGGAATGTGGTGTTGGCGGCCTCCTCGGTGCTGGTCAGCCAGTACGGCACCGCCAGCTCCGCGTCGTCGGACCACTCGCCGTCCCCACCGGAATCCAGCCCGACGTCCGGCACCCGCCCGTCACCCGGGCCGGCCGCCTCAGGCGACGGAGCCGGAGTCGGAGTCGGTGGGTCCTGCTGCTGGATGGCGTCCTGCATCGACGGCTCCCGTCCCGAGGGCTCTCAGCCGTTCCTACGCCTTCTCAACACAGCGTGTCCATCCATATACCAGGAGTGAGGGCTCATTCACGGTTGCAACAGCTCGGTCAGCTGCGCCGCCTTCGTCTCCCACCGCCATTCCTTCTCGACCCACGCCCGCCCGGCCGCGCCCATCGCCTGCGCCCGCGCCGGGTCGGCCAGCAGCTCCGCCAGCCGGCCCGCGATCGCCGGCACGTCACTGCCACCGACCACGTAACCCGTCTCGCCCTCCCGGAC
>NZ_JBEZGQ010000372.1:0-7439 GCF_040650095.1 Actinoplanes sp. NPDC048791
AACCCGCGGCCCGCCACCTTCTCGTCCGGGTCCCGGGCGACGACGGTGAGCAGGGCGGACGCCTGCTGCTGGGTGGCCGCGTCGGCGGTGTCGAGCCGGGCCAGGCTCCAGGTCACCTCGGCCGGCGCGGTGCCCGGGGCGGCCTCGAACTGGCGGCGGAACAGCGCCGCCTTGGCCTCGATGTCCAGCCCGGTCAGCACGACGGTCAGCTCGTTGCGGTAGCCGCCGACGGTAGTGCACGAGACCTTCAGGTCAGGCGGAGGTGCCTCACCTCGTACTCCGGTGATCTCGACCCGGTCCGGGCCGGCCTGGCGCAGCGCCACCGTGTCGAGGCGGGTGGTGACGTCCGGGCCGGCGTAGCGCGCATCGTCCACTTCGTACACCAGCTGGGACGTGACCGTGCCGACGGTGACCGCCCCGCCGGTGCCGGGGTGCTTGGTGATGACGCTGGAGCCGTCCGGGTGCAGCTCGGCGATCGGGAAGCCGGGCCGCAGCGGGTCGCCGAGCTCGGTGAAGAACGCGTAGTTGCCGCCGGTGGCCTGGGCGCCGCACTCGATGACGTGACCGGCGACCGTGGCTCCGGCGAGCGCGTCGAGGTCGCCGCGCCCCCAGCCGAAGTGGGCGATCGCGGGCCCGACGGTCAGCGAGGCGTCGGTGACCCGCCCGGTCACCACGACATCGGCTCCGGCGGTGAGCGCCCGGGCGATGCCGAAAGCACCGAGGTACGCGTGCGCGCCGAGCGGTGTGCCCAGGCCCAGCTCGCCGGCCCGGGGGGTGAGGTCGTCACCGCGTACCAGAGCGACCCGGGCCGGTGTCCCCAGCTCGCGGATCGCGGCCACCAGGGCGGGCGGGTTGACGCCGCCCGCGTTGGCGACGATCCGCACGCCGCGCTCCAGCGCCAGCTCAAGGCACTCCCGAAGCTGCAGCAGGAAGGTCTTGGCATAGCCGGTCGCCGGGTCTCGCGCGCGGTCCCGGCCGAGGATCAGCATGGTCAGCTCGGCCAGGTAGTCCCCGGTGAGCACGTCCAGCTCGCCGCCGGTGAGCATCTCGCGCATGGCCGAGAGCCGGTCGCCGTAGAAGCCGGAACAGTTGCCGACGCGCAGCATCTCGGGCCTCATGCCGACCGACCCTGGCACAGGTTCAAAAAACAAGCAAGCGCGCTTGTTTCTGCCCGGTGCCCTTCGCTAGCGTCGGCCCATGCGCCTCAACGAGGACCACCGCGCCTTCCGGGACAGCGTCCGCCGGTTCGTCGACACGGAGGTCAACCCGCACGTCGATGCCTGGGAGGCGGCCGGCCGGGTGCCCCTGCACGACCTGCTGCCCAAGGCCGCGGCCCTCGGCCTACTCGGCCTCGAATACGACGAGGCCTACGGCGGCGAGGGCGCCGACGCGAGCTTCCAGCTGGTCGCAGCCGAAGAATACGGCCGGATGCACGCGACCGGGGTCGGAATGGCCATCGGCGTCCAGGCGATGATGGCCACCCCCTCGCTGCATGATTACGGTTCACCTGAACTGAAGGAGCGTTACCTCACCCCGGCCATCGCCGGCACCGCGGTCACCTCGATCGCCGTGACCGAACCGGACACCGGCTCCGACGTGGCCCAGCTGCGCACCCGAGCGGTCCGCGACGGCGACGACTGGGTCATCACCGGCCGGAAGGCCTACATCACCAACGGCGCCCAGGCCGACTGGCTCTGCCTGCTGGCGCGCACCTCGGATGAGGGCGGCTACCGGGGCATGTCCCAGATCGTCGTGCCCACGGACCTGCCCGGCTTCAGCGTGGCCCGCACCTTCGACAAGCTGGGCAACCGTTGCTCGGACACGGCGGAGCTGGTGCTGGACGAGGTGCGCGTACCGGTCAGCAACACGATCGGCGAGGTCGGGCGGGGCTTCCAGCAGCAGATGCGGCAGTTCGTGACCGAGCGGATGTTCGCGGCGTACACCACGGTCGGTGGCTGCCAGTACGCCCTGGACCGTACGCGCCGCTTCGTCCTGGACCGGCAGGTCTTCGGGCGCCCGCTCGCGGACCGGCAGTACGTGGCGTTCCGGCTCACCGAGCTTCAGGCCGAGGTGGACCTGCTGCGCAGCCACAATCTCGTGACGTGCGAGGCGCTGATGGCCGGCGAGGACATCACCCGGATGGCGACGGTGGCGAAGTTGAAGGCGGGACGGCTGGTGCGGGAGGTGGCGGACTGGTGCCTGCAGTTCCACGGGGGCATGGGGTATCTGGAGGACAACTGGACGGCTCGGCTGTTCCGCGATACCCGGCTGACGTCGATCGGGGCGGGGGCTGATGAGGTGATGTTGCAGGTGCTGGCCCGGCTCGACGGGCTGCCGGCCTGAGCGCTGTCAGGGGATCGGCTGGCCGTCCGGGCCGATGACGTAGCCGAACTGGGCGAGCGAGCCGGTCCGGTCGATCTCGTCCAGGGCCTCGGCGGTGAAACCGGCCATCGGGGGATCGTCGGCCCGGTTGCGCCAGCCGGCCATGCGGACCGACTTGTATTCGAGGTTGACCTCGCCGTTCTCGGTGTGGAAGCCGCCGCCGCGCTCGAACATGCCGATCAGCGGTTCGAACGGATCCTCCAGGCCGGCCGGATACTCGAATCCTGGCGTGGCACTCAGCGCGGCCCAGTGCAGGATGAACGGAACCACCTGCCGGATGTCCCACCCGCTGGACCTCACCTTGTCCAGCAACTCGTCGACCACGCCCTGCTGGGCGCGCACGTTCGGATCCACACACAGGGCGATGTCGAAGAACGGCACCTTCGTGTCGCACTCATAGGCCGCCGCCCACCGGGCCGCCCGCCGGAAGTACTCCTTGAGCAGGGCGGCCTTCGACCAGGCCTGGTCGCCATGGCGTTCCCATTCGATGGCGCTGAGGCGAGCGGCCACGGCCTGCACGGCTTCGTCGGGTGTCATCGGCCCAATCCTCGCAGAGCCGCGTCGACGACCTCATCGAGGTTCGACAGATCGTCGGCCATCTGCAGGCCGGAGCCGTCGAGGCCGAACACCCGCCAGTGGTCCAAGGGGGCGTTGGGCCGCCACTCGTTGGGCGCCAGATCGTGAGCACCCGGATGGTCGCGGTTGATGATGGGGTCGCCGTCGGCATCAAAAGCATCCGGATGGGAGGACCGGTAGGGCAGGCCCGCTTCCATGAGTCTGTTCTCCACGTACTCGTGCGCGGCGAGGTTCCGGAAAGCCGCCATGTCGTCCGGACTGAGCGTGCCCCGAGTGGCGCCGTCCCAGAGGTCGGCGATGCGCTCGACCGGGGTGAAGTAGCCGCGCTCGACCTGGTTCGGAACCAGCGAGACGTCGTGCTGCTGGACGAACAGATTCTGGCGCATCCGTTCGATGACCCCTTCGTCGATCCCGGTGTTCGCCGCGGCGAGCGGAGTGTCGTCCGCGCTGTCCCGGATGCGCCGGTACGCGTCGGCCGCCCGGTCCGAGAAGCCGTCGCCGGGGTCGATGAAGTCTGAGCCGCGCGGGAAGTCGGGCCGGAACTCGCCCGGGTCGGTGCGGGCCAGGGCCCGGTTGCGGCCGCTCAGGTCCGAGAAGATGCCGGCCAGGTCGTCCAGCTTGGTGCTGAGCCTGCGCAGGCTGCTGAGCAGGCCCCGGACGAAGTGCTGGATCCGGTTGACCCACTTGGCCACGAGGGTGGCGACCTGGCCGATGACCACCGGCGTGGCGATGCCCAGCGTCAGCCCGGCCTCGGCGAGCCACTGCGGCAGGCGGGCGGCGAGCGTACCGATGAACTCCGCGATCAAGTCGCGGACGATTCCCCGGACCAGCGCGACCAGCAGGCCCGCGCCCTCCACGGCGTAGGAGATGCCCTGGGCCGCCGTGGCGAGTCCCTCCAGCACCTGCAGCTGCATGCCGGCGTGCGCGCGGTACGCGTCACCGGAGGCGCCGAACCAGCCGGACACCTCGGTGCGGAGGCGGTCCGCGTACTGCTGGCGGGCCTCGTCCGTGAAGGCCGCGACGTTCGACCAGGTGGCGGCGTGTGCGGCGACCTCGTCGGCGTTACCGGCGAGCCAGTCGAGGGCGTCCTTGAGGGGCTGGACGTGCTCCATCAGCCAGGCGACACCCCAGGAGACCAGCGTGCCCAGCGGGTCGACCGCGAGGGAGAGCATGTCCAATGACGCGCCGACGCCGCCGAGTGTGCCGTCGACCCAGCTGTTGTCGCGGATGCCGTCGGTGATGGCGGCGGCGTCCTCCACCAGTCCGAGGCCGGTGTACCAGGTCGTCGAGTCGTGGCTCTGCGCCACCAGCGGGTTGGCGCTCACAGGGGCAGGTCGAGGTGCTTGCCCGCCGCGCGTACCCCGTGGGCGGCCGACTCGTCGGTGGCCGTCGTGCTGCCGACGACGGCCCGGAGGTTGTCCGCGGTCTCTCTCAAGGCGTCCTCGGCGTCGTCGAGGGCGCCGATCGCCAGGGCGAAGACCGGGCTCAGCAACGTGGGCAGGAACTGGCAGAGCTGCCCGTAGGCCTGTGTGTCCATGGTGACCTCGTGCACCGCCGACCGGCCCTGCCGGACAGCGTCGGCGATCCCGTCGACGCTGCCGGCGTGCCCGCGTACGGCATCAGCCGGGAACTGGATCTCCTCACCGGGCATGGCTGTCCCGCGGGTCGACGTCACCGGCCCCGTCCGGCGGCTCGGGGAACCGCTCCGCGTACGAGTGGATCACCGCGCGGCCGGTCTCGGTGTCGGCGCCGACGGTCTGCTCCACCTGGGCGGCGACGCGGGCGGAGAGCTGCGCCTGGGCGCGGCGGATCAGGCTCATGATCTCCCGGCTGAGCTGTGCACCGGTCAGCCGGCCCGGCCGGTCGTCGATGTCGAGGCGTTCGAGCTGGCCGGCCGACCCGACGGCGACGGAGATGGACCCGTCGCGGCTCGTTGCCTCCCCGGTCAGCTCGGCGACCCGGCGCGACAGCTCCACGGCCCGCGCGGCGTTCGCATCGACACCGGCCGCCCAGGTCTCCAGCCATTCCTCGGCCGAATCGATATCTCTCATGACACAGCCCCCCGATCCGCCGAACCCTAGGTCGATGGCTGCGAGGCCGCAACCCCGGTCACAGACCGCCCCAAGGGCCGGAACCGGGGGTCAGGATCGGCCGAGGATGCGGATGGCCGGCCGGGCTTCGCGCAGCGCGGATATCTTGGCCGCATCGACCTCCGTGTCCTCCAGGTCGACCTCCTCCAGCTCAGGTAATGCGTGCAACGCTGACACGTCGGTGACGCGGGTGCCGGCCAGGCTCAGCTCCCGCAGCCCCGCCAGGGTGGCGAGCGGCCCGACGTCGTCGACCGGGGCGTTGTCCAGCCGCAGCACCCGCAGCCTGCGCAGGGCAGCCACGGGCGTCACGTCACGGATGCCGGTGTTGTGCAGGAACAGCTCCTCCGCGGCCGTCGCGTTCTCGATGCCCGCGGCCGATTCCAAGGCCGTGCCGCCGAGATCGAGCCGCCGGGCCGCGGCGAACCACGGCAGGCCGACGAGGCCCGTCAGCGACGTGATCGGCAACCGGTCGACCGACAGCTCGGCCAGCCCTGTGAGTCCGGTGAGCGGCTTCAGGTCGGTCACCGCGCAGCCCGCCAGATACAGCTCGCGCAGCTCGGTGAGAGCCGTGACGGTTTCCAGGTCGGAGATCGGCGTGTGCGCGATGTCGAGGATCCGCAGCCCGGTCAGCGCCCGGATCGGTTCCAGCGTGCGTACGCGGGTGGCCCGCAGCCGCAGCACCCGCAGCTCATCCGCGTGCTGGAGAGGCGCGAGATCGTCCACCCGGGTCGCGCTGACGTCGAGCTCGCGCAGCCGCGCCGAGCTGCGTAGCGGTCCCAGGTCGAGCACCGCCCGGCCCGGCAGGATCAACACCTCCAGGCCGGCCGCAGCAGCCAGCGGGTCCAGGTCCCAGGGCAGGCCGCCGGGGGTCCGGTGCGGGTTCGTGGTGCGGAGCCGCAGCTCACGCAGCCGGGGCAGCAGGCGCAAGGGCTCCAGGTCGGCGGGGGAGACGTTGACCAGGTCGACGACCTCGGTGTCCGGCGCCAGCCGGGTGCCGCCGAAATCCACCGGCGTGGTCACGGCGGGCCCGGCAGGGTGCGGAAGTGCGCGGCGAGCCAGTCCACCAGGGCCTTGTCCCGGGCCGGGTCGTGCAGCAGGCGGCCGTACTTCTTGGTGGCTTCCGCGACCATCACGTCCGCGGCGCCCTTGTCCGACAGCGGGCCGCCCGGCAGCGGCTCCGAGTCGACCAGGCTGCCGATGATGCCCATGGCCCGGACCACGCTCTCGATGATGGTGATGTCCAGCGTGGTGATCCGGGCGTGGGCCACGGCCTGGTGGTGGACGGTCAGGTCGCAGAGCTTCGAGAGCTCGAGGATCAGCGCCTTGTCGGCGGTGAACGGGGCCTTGTCCTTCTTGGTCACCCACGCCTTGCGGACCCCGCGCAGCCACATGTGCGCGTCGGAGGCGGCGTCCCAGGCGTGCTGGACATGGTCGCCGGCGATCTTGCGGACGATGTCCGTGCGGGTGACGGCGGCGCCGCCCTTCTTGACGCCGGGCGTGAACGTGTGGCCGGCGAAGGAACTGGTGCCCAGCGACCGGCGCGGCAGCTCCTCGTAGTGCGCCGCGTTGCCGACCTTGGCGGCCTCGTCCATGGCCTCGAACGCCGCGGTGCCGTAGTAGCCGAGATCGTCGACCGACCCGTGGCCCAGATGGGCGGCCTCGTGGACCAGCGTGGACTTGCTCTCGGCGGGATCCTTGCCCTGCACGATGCCCACCAGCAGGTGCATCAGCTGCGTCGAGTGCTGGGCCCAGCCGCCGAGGAAGGTCTCCGGATCGTCGAGGTTGTAGTCGGTCGTGACGTGCTTGTCGAGGTCCCCGGCGGCGGTGGCCAGCGCGGCGCGCCCGGCGGCGTACCGGGCCTTGGCCACGGCGTCCTGCGAGCCGAACACGGCCTTCAGCCCCGCGGCATCCCCCTCGGCCGTCCGCATGAGGTCGCCGGCGTCCTTCATCAGCACCTTCAGCGTGGCCCGGTCGGCCTTCTTCACCGTGGTGTGCGCGTCCAGCACGGTCTTGTAGATCTGGGTGCGGTCGGCCGGGTCCAGCGCCTTGTTGAACGCGGCTTCGCTGATCACCCCGGGCGCGGGGAAGATCATGGCGACGATCGTGGCGGCGGCGTCCTTGGACCGGAGCCGCTTCTCCTTGGCCATCCGGTCCAGCAGCTGCGTCACCGCGGTCTTGATGACGGCCTCGGGGATCCGCAGCTTCTTGTCGGTGTAGGCGGCCTTGAGGTCGGCGAACCCGGGCATCCGGGCCCGGACGTCGGAAGCCGCGAGCATCGCTGCGCCCCGGTGCCGCTGCCCGGGCACGAGCCGGTCGATGGCGCCGGGCGTGGTCATCGCCGCGGTCAGAGCCCGGTTGCCGGCGAGACGCTGCACCGCCAGCAGTCCGGTG
>NZ_JBEZGQ010000373.1:0-7424 GCF_040650095.1 Actinoplanes sp. NPDC048791
GCCGGTCAGCTCGTACGAGGCGATCTCCTTGCGGATGCCCACCTTCGGGGCCCGCACCATGCGCAGACCCGGCAGCGCGAACAGCTTGGTCAGGAAGATGTCCGTCTCCTGAATGGCGATGTACGCCCCCGGGCAGCGGTGCGGCCCGTCGCCGAACGACAGCCCCGCGTCGCCCACCCCGTCGCCCAGCGACCGGCCCGGGCAGACCGCACCCGGGTCGGCACCCACCGCCGCCGGATCCATGTTGGCCGCCGCCACGCCGATGTCGACCCGCGCCCCCGCGGGGATGGTCGCGTCGCCCGTCCGCAGCTCCGCCGTGGTCCAGCGGGCCAGATTGGCCACCACCGGCTCCAGGCGCAGGATCTCGTGCAGGATCGCCACCCGCTGCTTCTCGTCCCCCTGGGTGTACGCCGCGCGCAGCTCGTCATCGGTGAACAAATGCCAGGCCACCAGGGTGATGAACTCACGGGTGGTGATCATGCCGGCCGCCGCGAAGGTGACGCATTCGCCGAGGATCTCGCCGCTGGAGCAACCCTCGCTCAGCAGATGGCTGATCAGGTCGTCGCGGCTGCGCTCCTTGCGGGACCTGATCGCCGGGCGGACGTCCCGCCAGAAGAACAGCGCCATGTTGGCGTTGGAACGGATCTCCTTCCAGGACCTGATCAGGCGGTTCGGGCTCTCCTTCTCCTCGAAGAAGCGGTCCAGCCGGCGGGCCATGCCCGGGCCGCTCTCGGTCAGCCCGATCACCTCGGCGGCCACCGCCACCGCCAGCCGGAAGGACAACTGCGAGAGATCCGCGGTGCCGCGGCGGCGCAGCGTCTCGCACTGCTCCTCGGCCAGGCGGTCCATCAGGGACGCGTACGCCGTCTCGACGCGTCTCGGGGTGAAGTACTTCGCGGTCTGGCGGCGGTGCTCGCGGTGCTCGGGGCCGTCGCGGTAGAGGACGGGCATGCGCATCCGGCCCTCGAGCTTGACGGCGTTCTCCACGCCGAAACCGGCCTGCCGGGTCTCGGTGCTGCGCAGCACCGACCGGGCGCCGGCGAAGTCCTGGACGTGCCAGACCTCGTCGGCACCGGCGTGGACGGGGCAGCCGGGGGCCAGGTCCCCTCGTGCGATCTTGCGTGCGGACTCGACCGGGGTCTCAGCTGACATGCATCGATTCTCGTCGCTGCCAGGCTCACGGGAAAGGCCCCACCCGGGATCGGGTGAGGCCTTTCTCGCGATGTGGAGCTGGATCAGAAGACCGAGACGCCGTACACGCTCAGCGGCTCCGTCACCGGCTGGAAGTACGTGGTGCCGCCGCTGGAGCAGTTGCCACTGCCACCCGAGGTGAGGCCCAGCGCGGTGGTGCCGGAGTAGAGCGAGCCGCCGCTGTCACCCGGCTGGGCGCAGACGGTGGTCCGGATCAGCCCGGAGACCGAGCCCTCGGCGTAGTTGACCGTGCTGTTCAGCGCGGTGACCCGGCCCGAGTGGATGCCGGTCGTGCTGCCGCGGCGGTAGACCGTCGCGCCGACGGCCGGGGTGCCGGCCGACGTGATGTCCTGCGAGCCGACCGCGCCCGACTTGGCGATCGTGGTGTTGGTGTAGCGCACGATGCCGTAGTCGTTGCCCGGGAAGCTGGTGCCGGCCCGGGTGCCGAGCGTCGTCGAGCCGTTCGTCCAGGTCGTCGCGATGTTGGTGCAGTGACCGGCGGTCAGGAAGTAGTTCGTGCTGCCACTGCGGACGTTGAAGCCCAGCGAGCACCGGCTGCCGCCGGCGTAGATCGCGTCGCCGCCGGAGATGGTCGGCTGGAGCTTGCCGGGCACCGACTCGAGGGTGGCCTTGTCGCCGAGCTTGGCCACGACGGCCTTGACGGCGGCGAGCTTGGCCCCGGTGACCGTCTCGTCGGCGGTCACCACGATCTTGTTGCTGACCGGGTCCAGGCCGAACGAGGTGCCGGGCGTCTTGAGCTCGGCCTTCAGGGCGGAGTCGGCGGCGGCCATCGCGGCGCCGCTGTGGGCGACGTAGCGGGGGGTCGCGCCGGCGGCGGACACCGACTTGGCGGTGGCGGCGTCGGTCACGTTGACCACGAGCTTGCCGGCCGAGTCGACGTAGGAGCCGGCGGCGGCCGTGCCGAACTGGGTGTCCAGCTTGGTGGCGAGCGCGGAGGGGGCGAAGGACGGGTCGGCGGCGGGGCCGGTCGGGGCGGCGGACGCGGGTGACGCGAACGCGCTACCCACCAGCAGCACGGCGGCCAGGCCGACGATCGGTCGGCCGAGCTTCGAGCCGGGGTTACGCACAGGTTCCTCCCAGGGGGACGGGGGGTACGCCGGGTCTCCGGTGTACCGGTGCCTCCCTGAGTATTGAGCTGTTTCGATGTGGACTCAAGGTCGGTCATTGTTTCCACAGTGTGAAGTAGACACCCGTCAAACCGCCCCTGGGCTGCGGAAACAGCCTCGTCATATCACCAGGCTATGCCCGTTTCGGGATGCCGCCGGGCCGGTCCGCGAGCTACGCGGCGGCCGGGACCGCGGCCGCGATGCGCATCCCGGCGCGCAGATCGGTGACCAGCCGCCGGGCCTGGGCCCGGATCTCCGGGACCGCGGTGGTCTCCCAGCGCGCGCCCCGGCGCAGCGGCCCGATGACCCAGAGCCGGTCGTGCGCCCGGCCGTCCGCCCCGACCAGCCGCCCCGCCTCGTCGATGTCGAGACCGAGGCCGTGCGGGCCCACCCGGGCCAGCCCGGCGGCCAGCAGACCACCGACCAACGGGCCGGCCGAACCCGGAAGCCGCCCGGGACCGGCACAGTTGACCACCGCGGCGAAGTCCGCCAGACCCGGCCACGCCGCAACCCCACCGGACCGGATCTCCAGCAGACCGGCCTCGCGCAGCTCCACCACCCGGGCCGCCACCACCGGCGCCATCCGGTGCCGGTGACACTCCCACGGGCGAGCCAGATGCCGCAGGAAGGCGTCCTGCTCGCCCGGCGTCAACGCGGTCCACAGCTGATCAAGCAGGGGACGCAACCCGTCCACGACCGGCCGCCAGTCCCCCGCCTCACCGGCGGCGGCGCGCACGGCGCGGACCACGTCACGCAGCGTGGCGCAGACATCGAGCGACGGCACAGTCGGCGGAATCGCATCCGCCGTATGCGTCAGCGGCAGCAACCCGCGCCGGCTGACCGCGACCACGGGAGCAGTCCGGCGCCCGTCGGCGGTGAGAGTCAATGCCACGTCGACGGCGGTGAGCCCGGTACCGATCAACAGCACCGGCCGGTCGGCGGGCAGCGCATCGAGCACGCCGGGGCGCCACGGGTCGGTCACGTACCGGGGGTGGTCGATCTGCTGGCGGGCGGCGGCCGGGCCACCGGTGGCCAGCACCACGTGGTCGGCGTGCACGGCGCCGCCGTTGTCCAGCACGACGGTGCCGTCCGGGGCCAGCGCGGCCACCCGGGCCCGGTGCACCCGCAGCCGGCCGGGGTGGGCGCGGTCCACCTCGTCGAGCACCGAACGCAGGTAGCGCCCGTACTCGGCCCGGGGACGGAAGGCGGCGGCGGTGGTGCCGGCCCAGCGGACGAAGTGCTCCGGGTCGTCCGGGTCGGCGCTCATCGCCCCGGCCCGCGAGTTCAGCAGGTGCCACGGTCGGGCTTCGCCGTAGGCGACCCCGCCGCCGGGCTCACCGGGCTCGATCAGCACCACGTCGTCATCGCCGCCGCGCAGAAGCTCGCGGGTCACCAGGACCCCCGAACACCCTCCCCCGACCACTGCCACCACACGCCCCATGAGGCCCCCTATCTCCTATCAACACGATAGGCAAAACAGGTTTTCAGCGCCAGTGGCGCGCCGGGGCGGAACCGCCTTGACGAGGACATCCGGGACAGAGAGGTCGCCGATACGCCCGATCTCAGCCGGCAGGACCGACAGAAACGCCGGCGTGGCGGCCGCTCGGGGGTGCGCCGCGCCGGCGGAAACAGAGGACCAGGCCGGGTCAGACGTCGGCGATCATGATGCGCGCGGCGCCGTCGGCGAGCCGAAAGTCCGCCATCAGGCCGGCCCGGACGTAGTCGACGGTGATGCGCGCGGCGCTGGCGTGACCACCGTGCCCCGCCCGGCCCAGGTCCTTGACCAGCCCGCCCAGCCCGAGGCCTCGACCAGCCACCCGGCCCGTCGCGAGCAGCCTGCCCAGCCCAGGGTCTCGACCAACCAGCCCGGGGTCTCGAGCAGCCCGCCCCGTCCCCGGGTCCACCAACCCGCCAGCCTGCGGTCCTAACCAGCTCGCCAGCCGGGACGTCGACCAACCCGCCCGCCCGCGGTTTCAGCCAGCCCACGCAGTCCACGGTCTCGAACAACCGACTCCGGCCCACGGTCCCCACCAGCCCGCCCAGCTCGCGGCCTCGACCGGCACGAGCTGCTCCAGCCCGCGGCAGGCCGGGCGGCGGTGTTCAAGGCCACGCCCAACTAGTTGGCGAGCGCGTTGCCAGCGTGCGGGAAGTCGTCGACCGGATCGGGCTACCCGTCCGCGATCGCGGACCGCACGTCCCCGACCAAGCGGAAGCCGAAGCCGACTGGGCCGAATGTTGCCAACCAGGCAAAGCCGGACCAGGCAAAGCCGGACCAGGCGACACGTCCGCGAAACGCGGCGCACATCGCCGACCAGACGGAAGCCGAAGGCGAAAACCGAAGGCCGGGTCAGGCGTCAGCGATCGTGATGCGGGCTTCGTCGGCCAGCCGATACCCGACCCCGTAGACCGTGGTCACGATCTCCGGGTCGCCGAGCTTGGTCCGCAGCCTGCTCACGTGCACATCCACCGTGCGGACCGTCGTGTGCGTGTGCCCCCAGACGTGCCCCAAAAGCTGGTTGCGGCTGAACACCTGGCGGGGGTGCCGGGACAGGAAGAGCAGCAGTTCGTACTCGAGCCGGCTCAGGTCGAGCCGGCGGCCGTCCTGGACGACCGTGCGGGCGCGGGTGTCGAGCTGCAGGCCGGGGACCGCCTCGGCCAGGGGCGGCGGCGTCCCGGCCGGGCCGAGGTCGATGTCCGCGCCGGGCCCGGCAGCGGCGACCAGGTCGCGCAGTGCCGACAGGACCCGTTCGCTCTCCTCCGAGCCGGGCCGGCCCAGGGTGATCGTGACGGTGACCGAGGAGTCGGGGGTGGCGATCGAGCGCAGCCGGGTGGCGCGTGGGCGGCCGGTCCGGCGGACCGGGGCGGGGCGGGCGAGAGGCAGATTGGCGACGGCGAGTACGGACATGATTTTGCCCCTTTGCGGAGGGTGTGGCGGCCGGCCGGGTCTCGGCCGGCGCCTGAACAATACTTTTCCCATGTGTGGGATAGGTTTATAGACGCGGAACGGCGTCGAGGGATCATTCCTTCGGGCTACCGCGGCTCTCGCACCGCGCGGTCGCGGCGGGGCACAGGGATCGCCGGTCGATCAGTGAAGGCGACAGCGTGCGCTCGCGCATCGGAGGAGATCGATGGCGAGGCGGGACGTGAGTCTTACGTCGCGCAACTGCATGGTGACCATCCTTCACGCTCGGTGGCGGCGGGTCAAAACAAATCCAGGATGCGGGAGTGGTCAATTCAGTGACGGTCGGCACATTGTCATTCAGGCGGCCACCGGTAATGCGGCGGTGTCCCGTCGTGCTATTTCTGCGCGAACGGCGGGAATGAGCTCGCGGCCGTAGTCGATAGCGTCGTCCAGCGGGTCGTAACCGCGGATCAGGAAGGTCGTCACGCCGAGCTCGTGGTAGTCGAGCAGGGCCTGGGCGACCGTGTCCGGCGTGCCGACCAGGGCGGTGGAGTTGCCCGCCGCACCACTGGCCCGTGCGGTCGCCGTCCACAGTGCCCGGTCGTGCCGGTCCTGGGTCGCCGCCGCCGCGAGCAACCGCTGCGAGCCCACGTTGGCCGGCCCTCGGCCGGCGTCGCCGAAGAAGCGGGACGGGCTGATCCGGTCCAGGATCGCGTGAGCCCGCTCCCAGGCCAGCTCCTCGGTCGCGCCGAGGATGGGCCGGAACGAGACCGAGAAGCGCGGCGCGGGCTGTCCCGCCACCACGGCCGCGGCCCGTACGGCGGCGATCTGCTCGGCGATCTGGGCCAGCGGCTCACCCCAGAACATGTACGTCTGCGCATGCTTCACGCCCGTCGCGTACGCGGCCGGCGACGAGCCCGAGAAGTACAGCGGGATGGTGCCGTGGACCGGCCGGACCTGGGAGACGAAGTCCTCGAAGCGGTAGAACCGGCCCTCGTGCGAGAACGGCGTCTCGGCCGTCCACGCCCGGCGCAGGATCGACAGGTACTCGTCGGTGCGGGCGTACCGGTCGTCCTTGGCCAGGTAGTCGCCGTCGCGGCGCTGTTCCACGTCGTGGCCGCCGGTGATGATGTTGAGCGTCACCCGGCCGCCGGTGAAATGGTCCAGCGTGGCGAAGGTGCGCGCGGCCAGCGTCGGGGCGACGAAGCCGGGCCGGTGCGCGACCATGAACCGCAGCGTCTCGGTGTGCGCCGCCGCGTACGCCGCCAGCTGCGCCCCGTCCGGGTACGCCGAGCTGTAGCCGATCAGCACCTGGTCGAAGCCGGAGTCCTCGTGGGCGCGGGCGATCCGGCCCGCGTAGCCGGGGTCGATGAAGGGCACCGTGGCCGGGCTGCTCTCGGAGCCGTCCTGGGTGGCGATGAGGCCGATGAATTCGACGGGCATGACGTCTCTCCCTCTCAGGAACCGGGCTTGAGCGAGGGCAGGTTGACGACGATGGCCTCCTGCGTGGTCCGCGCGATCACCACGACCGCCTCGTTGTCGGGGTCCGGGTTCTCCTCGCGGTGCGGCACCCACGGCGGGACGAAGATGTAGTCGCCCGGCTTGGTCTCGATCCGCGTCTCGGCGCCTTCCTCGGCCGAGTAGAAGACGAAGACCGGGTTGCCGCGCACCACGTAGATCGCCGTCTCGGACTCGCCGTGGTGGTGGTTGTCGCTGGCCGTCGCCGCGGAGACGTGGGTCTCGCCCATCCACAGGTCCTTGCTGCCCACGGTCTTGCCGCTGATCGCCTCGACCCGGGTCATCCCCTTGGTCTGGGCGGTGTCGCCGGACAGCCCGACCGGCGCGACGTGGTGCAGCCTCTGGTGGAAATCGTCGGTCACTGATGCTCCAGGGGTGGCTCGTAGGCACGGACCGGCGGTGTCGGTCCGTCGTGGCGGGAGATCTCGACGCGGGCCTGCTGGCCGGTGCAGCCCTGCGCCAGCCGGGAGGTGCCCACGTCGCGGGTCAGCACGTTGGGGTTTCCGTGGACGCAGGTGGCCACGTCGGGCGCGGACGGGTCGAACCAGGCGCCGGTGGAGAGCTGGGCGACCCCGGGCGCGCACGCGTCGGACAGCCGCGAGCCGGCCAGCACGCTGCCGAGGTCGTTGTGGACCCGTACGACGTCGCCGTCGGCGATGCCCCGCGCCGCCGCGTCGGCGGGGTGC
>NZ_JBEZGQ010000374.1:0-7414 GCF_040650095.1 Actinoplanes sp. NPDC048791
TCGGCGTCGATCTGCGCCGCGCCGGGCTGGAGCAGTCCGCGGCCCGGGGAGTGACCCCGGTGACCGGCGACATCACCGCGCTGCCGCTGGCCGACGGCTCGGCCGACGTGGTGGTCGCCGGCGAGATCCTCGAGCACGTCACCGACCTGCAGGCCGCGGTGGCCGAGCTGTGCCGGGTGCTGCGGCCGGGCGGGCTGCTGGTGCTGGACACGGTCAACGGCACCTGGGCCGGCCGGTTCCTGACGGTCACGCTCGGCGAGCGCTTCGGCGTGGCGCCGGTCGGCCTGCACGATCCGGACCTGTTCGTCGATCCGGGCGAGCTGACCATGGAATGCGCCAAGCACGGCGTGCAGTTGCTGGTCCGCGGCCTGCGTCCGAGCGTGGTCGGGCTGATCCGGTGGCTGTTCCTGCCCACCGGTCCCGGGGCGGGTCCGTTGGGCCGGATGATCCCGACCCGTTCCACCGCGGTGGTCTACCAGGGCATGGGCCGCAAACAGGGGGAGATGGCATGACGACTGTCGAGGAGGCGCGCCGGCTGGCGCCGCGGTTCGCGGCCCGGGCCGCGGAGCACGACCGGGAGGGTGTGTTCCCGGCGGCCGACTTCGCCGACCTGCGCCGCTCCGGCATGTTCGGGCTGATGGTGCCCGAGCGGCTGGGCGGCGCCGGAGCGGGCTTCGCCGACTACGCGGCGGTCGCCTACGAGCTGGCCCGGGGCAACGGCGCCACGGCGCTGATCTTCAACATGCACGCCTCGGTCACCGGCGCGCTCGGCGGCGTCACCAACGAACTGGCCGAGGCGCTGGGCCTGCCACCCGAGGCGCTGGAGGCCCGCGACCGCTACCTGCGCGCGGCCGCCGAGGGCAGCTGGTATGCGGTGGCGATGAGCGAGCGCGGCGCCGGCTCCCGGCTCTCGCAGATGACCACAAGTTATGAGGAGACCGACGAGGGCTTCCACATCAAGGGCGCCAAGACGTTCTGCTCGGGGGCGGGACACGCGGACGCGTACCTGGTGGCGGCCCGCAGCTCGGCCGACCCGGAGAAGGTCTCGCAGTTCCTGGTCCCGCCGGGTGAGGGCCTGACCGTCGAGCAGACCTGGGACGCGCTGGGCATGCGCGCGACCGGCTCCAACGACGTGCACATCGACGTCACCGTTCCCACCACGGCCCTGCTCGGCGGGGTCGAGGGGCTGGCGCTCGTGGTCGCCCAGCTCGCCCCGCACTGGATGGTGGCCAGCTACGCGGCGGTCTACGTGGGGGTGGCCCGGGCGGCGGTGGACGCGGCAGTCGAGCACGTCACCGCCCGGGGGCTGGGGCACCTGCCGGCCGTACGGGCGCGGATCGGGCGCGCGGACGCGGCTGTCGCGGCAGCGCACCTGGCTGTCATGGAGGCCGCCCGCCGGGTCGACGAGGAGCCCGGCGAGGCGGAGACCAACCGCTGGGTGTGGCGGGCCAAGCTGCTGGCCGGCACGACGGCGGCGGAGGTGGCCGCCTCGATGCTGGAGGCGGCGGGCACCTCGGCGATGCGGCGCGGGCACCCGCTCGAACGCCTCTACCGCGACGCCCGGGCCGGATCACTGCAGCCCGCGACCTCCGACGTGTGCGCGGACTGGCTCGGCGTCGAGGCGCTGGGCGGTGATCCGGACTCGCAAGGCTCCGCCCCGCGGTGGTGAACGCTTTTCGCGGGTAAGGCACCAGTCGGCGGGGTTCGGCCTGGGGAGGCACAAGTGAAAAGAATCGGTCAGGCAGTGATCGCCGGCCTGGGTACGGCATTGCCACCGGCAGCGGCACAGGACGACCTGTGGGAGGGCTTCTTCTCGCAGCACTACACGGGCGGCCGCCGCGGACTGGCGAAGCGGATCTTCGCCAACTCGGGGGTACGCACCCGGCAGGCGGCGGTCAGCCCGCTGCTGGAGGACGTCTCCGGCTGGTCCACCGAGCGCCGGATGCGCCGCTACCAGGTCGAGGCCATGCCACTGGCCAAGGAGGCGGTCGGCCGCGCACTCACCGAGGCCGGCGTCGCCGCCGACGAGCTGGGGCTGCTCGCCGTCTGCTCCTGCACGGGCTACGCGACGCCCGGCCTGGACATCCTGCTGGCCCGCGACATGGGCATGGCGCCCGCACTGCAGCGGCTCTTCGTCGGCCACATGGGCTGCTACGCCGCGCTGCCGGGCCTCGGCACGGCCGCGGACTACGTCGCGGCCCGCGGCCGCCCGGCGCTGCTGCTCTGCGCCGAACTCACCAGCCTGCACATCCAGCCCGCGGATTCGCGGGCGGACATCCAGCAGATCGTCTCGCACGCGCTCTTCTCGGACGCCGCGGCCGCCGTCGTGCTCACCCCGGAGAGCAGACCCGGAGGGTACGTCGTCAGCGACGTCGCCGCGCTCACGGACACCACCACGGCCGGCCACATGACCTGGGACGTCACCGACCTGGGCTTCCGGATGGGGCTGTCACCGCAGGTCCCGGACGTACTGGCGCTGCACGTCCGGGCCATGGTCGACGACCTGCTGACCCGCAACAACCTGACGATCGCGGACGTGGACGGCTGGGCGGTGCACCCCGGCGGCCCGAAAATCCTCGACGTGGTGCAGGAACAACTCGGACTGACGACCGACGCGATGGCAGCATCCCGCGAGGTGCTGGCGACGTACGGGAATTGCTCGTCCCCGACGGTATTGCTGGTCCTGGACGCGCTGCGGCGCAGGCCACAGCCACCGCGCCGGGTCGTGATGCTGGCGTTCGGGCCTGGCCTCACGCTCTATGGCGTCCTGCTCGACACACCCTAGTGTTGTCGCGTGCGAGAGGACCGGGCCGCGGGCGCGACGCTCTACGCGTTCGCCCTGGTCCTGCTGCTGGTCGGGGGCGTGTGGTTCGTCCGCGCGGCCCCGGAGGTCGGAGAGGACCCGGCGGTGGTGGCCGGCCGGGCCACTGTCGAACGGCTGCTGCCTGACCTGCCCCGGCAGGCGGGGGCGGAGACGATGGTGCTGGCCGCGGGCGGACGCAAGGAACGCAACACGTCGGTGGTCGGGGGCGCGTACGCGCTGGCGATGCTGTGCGTGGGTGACGGCCAGGTGCGGGTACGGCTGAGCGCTACGGGAGAGGATTCGGGGCGGGCGGTGCCGTGTTCGGCGGAGGATCCGGAGCCGGTGGAGCTGACGGTCGGTCTCGCGGACAACCTCTTCATGGCGGTGTCAGCAGAGACCCGGGGCGCGGCGGTCTTCCGCTGGCGCGTCATCCGGACCCGCTCCTACTGATCCTTCTCGCGGGCTCGACCCTGATTCCTTCGCGGCTGGTCCGCCTCGCGGGCCGATCCGTCTCGCGGGGGCTGGTCTGTCTCGCGGGCTGGTGCGTTTCGCGTCTTGGTCCATTTCCGCGCTGGTTCGTTTTGCGGGTGGAGCCGTGGCGCGTGAGCTGATCCATTCGTCGGCCGACTCGCCTCGCGGCCGGCCCGTCGGCGCGGTGGTCCGTCTTCCGCGCTGACTGGCTCTCGCATGCCGGTCCGCTCGTCTGCTGACTCGCGTCGCGGGCTGGTCCGTTCGCATGCTGGTCCGTTTGCGGCCGTCCGTCTCGCGGGCTGGTCCGTTTCGCATGCTGGTCCGTTTGCGGCTGTCCGTCTCGCGGGCTGGTCCGTTTCGCATGCTGGTCCGTTCGCGGCTGTCCGTCTCGCGCAGACCTCGCGACCTCACGCGGGCTGGGCCGCCTCGTGCGCTGTCCGTCTCGCATTTGCTGCGCCTCATGACAAGCGTCACTTACCGGTCGGACCTTGCCGACCGTCTCCCGCCGCCGCTCGAGGCTCCGCCGGGCGAGGCGCTGTCACGCAGCGTCAGAGTCGGGCGAGGTCGGGGCGGAAGTCCTCAATCGAGAAGGTCCGGGCGATCTTGCGGACGATTTCACCCCCGCGGTTGACCAGCAGGACCGCCGCGGTGCCGTCGGGCGTGCCGAGTTGGAGCCCCGCGCGAAGCTCCCCGGTCGGGTCACGCAGCGCGCGCACTGTCCTGGACTGAGTCTGTGGTGCGGCGTTCGTGGGCGGGGCGCCACCGGTCTGCCCAGCGGCGGGAGTGGCGACGACCGTCACCACGGCGATCCCGGGCGGAGCCGCGGCAGTGGTGTCGGCCACCAGGTCGGCGCAGTCGCAACCGTCGGTGAGCAGCACGACCGCCGGCAACTGGCCGCGTAGCGGGACGGTCTTGCCGTCGCCGCCCATCAGCTCCAGGGCGGGCAGGGTGTCACCGCGGTCGTCGGTCGTGGTGGCGGTGCGCTGGGTGGCCGGTGAACGGGACGGCCCGGGCCAGGCCGAGGCGAACAGGCTGGCCACGGTGACCAGGACGGCCATCGAGATGATCAGGACCGGGGCGCGCAGGCAGGCGGCGCCGACCCGGCGGAGGGCGCGCATGCCGGGGCGGTCGGTGAATTGCTGCCAGCCGGTGCGCTCCTGCGACCGGTGCAGTTCGGCCTGGACGGCGCTGACCTCGTCGGAAAGCTCGGAGAGGTCATCCGGGATGACGATGACGCCCCACTCCTCGGGGAGGTCCGGCAGACCGTCAGGGGAGCCGCCATCGGGCGGCCAGTTGCCGCCGTTGTCGCTCATACTGCCCACGATTCACCCTCCCCCCTGCCGACGAGTCTCGCGTGGCCGGGGACCTGCGTCCAGCCTCCCCCAAGCACGCCCTCGACCGCCAGTGGTGGGCGGTTCCGGTCGCTAGCGATAAGCTTGACCTCGCAAAGGCTTCAGGTCCGGAATATCCGACTCGCTGAGTCAAGTGGTCACGACGTAGTCACCCTCCGTTACTGAGGCAGCTCTTCGCCCGCATGTCAAGCGGTAGAAAGACGGCTCACAGGGCCTCTGAGCTGCACTAACAGTCACGGCCAGGGTGGGACATCGCTGCCTGAGCGTGTTACCCTAGACACAGCGAAAGGGGTTTCGAACCTATGGTTTTCAGTGTCGGCGAGACCGTTGTTTACCCCCACCACGGGGCCGCACTCATCGAGGCAATCGAGACTAGGGTCATCAAGGGCGAGCCGAAGCAATATCTCGTTCTGCGAGTCGCCCAGGGCGACCTTACTGTCCGGGTGCCCGCTGAGAACGCCGAGATCGTCGGCGTGCGCGAAGTGGTTGGCGAGGAGGGCCTGGGCAAGGTCTTCGACGTCCTCCGCGCACCGCACACCGAGGAGCCGACCAACTGGTCGCGGCGTTACAAGGCCAATCTCGAGAAGCTCGCCAGCGGTAACCCGCTGAAGGTCGCCGAGGTCGTGCGTGACCTCTGGCGTCGTGAGCGCGAGCGTGGTCTCTCGGCTGGGGAGAAGCGCATGCTCGCCAAGGCCCGCGACATCCTCGTCGGTGAGGTGGCCCTCGCCGAGAAGAGCACCAAGGACGAGGCGGAAGTCCTCCTCGACAAGGTGCTCACCGAGGCCTGACGTTCCCACCACCTCAGCACCACCCCCCACGGTGACAGCAGCCGAACAGGACCGCGACGTGACCGCGCAGCTCAACGCTCGCGGTGACGTCGCGGTCCTCGTTCCGGCCGCCGGCGCAGGTCTGCGCCTGGGCCCGGGCGGTCCGAAGGCCCTGCGCCTGCTCGCGGGGGAGCCCCTTCTCGTGCACACGATCCGGCGCATCGCGGCAGCCCCGTCGGTGCGCCTGATCGTCGTGGCCGCCCCGGCCGCTGAGGTCGACGCGGTGCGCGCGCTGCTTGCTCCGGTTGCCGCTGTGACTGTGGTCGCGGGTGGGGCTGAGCGCCAGGATTCGGTGGCGGCGGCGCTTGCGGCCGTACCGGAGGATGTCGGGATTGTGCTCGTGCACGACGCGGCGCGCGCCCTTACGCCGCCGGAGCTGATCGAGTCGGTTGCGGCTGCTGTTCGGAGTGGGCGGCCGGCGGTGATTCCGGTTCTGCCGGTGGTCGACACCATCAAAGAGGTCGGCCTCGTCGACCCCGTCGATGGTGCTGACCGCGCCGACGTTGGTTCGGCCGGTCCTGCCGGCTTCGGCTCCTCCGACGGCGGGTATGCCAACCTCGGCTCTGCCGGTCCTGCCAACGTCGTTTCCGTCGGCTCGGTCGGCTTGAGCCCTGTCGATCCTGGTAATCCGGCGGACCGTGCGGACCCGGCTGACCCCGCGGATCCGGCCGATCCGGCTGACCCGGCCGATCCGGCTGACCCCGCGGACCCGGCCGATCCGGCTGACCCGGCCGATCCGGCTGACCCCGCGGACCCGGCTGACCCCGCGGACCCGGCGGACCCCGCGGACGCGGCTGACACCGCCGATCCGGCTGATCCGGCCGATCCCTTTGATCTTGCTGACACCGGGCACTCGGCCCTTGCCGTGTCTGCCGACTCCGGCCGCGCTGTTGCCGATCCCGCCGGCCTCAGCTTCACCCGCACTCCGGTTGAGGTTGTGCTGGGGACGGTTGATCGGTCTGTTCTGCGGAGTGTGCAGACGCCGCAGGGGTTTCGGCGGGATGTGCTTGCTGCTGCGCATGCTGCCGGGCTCGGCGCCCACACCGACGATGCCGGGATGGTCGAGAAGGCGGGCGTTCCGGTCACCTGCGTGCCCGGGTCGGAGCTCGCCATGAAGATCACCCGTCCGCTGGACCTGGTGATCGCCGAGGCGCTGCTGCACGTAGCCTGACGCGGTGACTTCTGTGAGCCCGCCCAGTCAGCGTGTCGGGATCGGCACCGATGTGCACGCCTTCGATCCCCAGCGGGTCTGTTGGGTGGCCGGACTCATGTGGCCCGGTGAGTCTGGGCTGGCCGGGCATTCCGACGCCGATGTTGCCGCTCATGCTGCCTGCGATGCGCTGCTCAGCGCCGCCGGGCTCGGTGATCTCGGCAGCAACTTCGGCACAGCCGAGCCTGAGTGGGCCGGAGCCGCCGGGGTGACGTTGCTGGTTGAGACCGTTCGGCGGCTTGCCGAGCACGGCTACGCGGTCGGCAACGTGTCGATTCAGGTCATCGGAAACAGGCCGAAGATCGGTAAGCGCCGTGAAGAAGCGCAGCAGGTGCTTTCCGCGGCGGTCGGTGCGCCGGTCACCGTCTCCGGTACCACCACGGATGGGCTCGGGCTCACCGGGCGTGGTGAAGGGCTTGCTGCTGTCGCCACCGCGCTGATCTATTCGGTATGAGGCTGCCCCGGGCGGGGTGATCTCGCGGTCGAAGACCTACGCTCGATGGGTGTCGAGCGAGCCCACGTCCCAGTCCGAGCCGGAAACCACCCCTGAGGAGTACCGGCAGCGGGCCCTCCTGATGGCTGACCTCGGCCGCTACGACGAGGCGGTCGGGGAGATCGCCAGTGGTCTGGCCGCCGCGCCTGATGACGCCGCGCTGCTGACCACGTTGGCGCGGGTGCACCTGGCCGCGGCGCAGCCGGTGGATGCGCTGGCTGCTGCGGACCGGGCCGTCGCGGCCGCACCCGGGACGGT
>NZ_JBEZGQ010000375.1:0-7320 GCF_040650095.1 Actinoplanes sp. NPDC048791
CGCCGCTGACGGCGACGCCGTGGACCCCACAGGCCGCGGACCCGGTGCCGGGCCGCCCGGTGGTCGCCATCGCGGGCGGACCGGCGTTCACTTTCGCGTACGCGGAAACAGCCGAACTCCTGGCCGGCGCAGGCGCGGAGGTCGTGACGGTCGACCCGCTCCGCGACGAAGCCCTGCCGGAGGGAACTCGCGCGCTGGTCGTCGGCGGCGGCTTCCCGGAGGTGTACGCGGCGGAACTGTCCGCGAACGAGCCCCTGCGCCTGGCCGTGGCGTCACTGGCGGCGGTGGGCATGCCGATCGCGGCGGAATGCGCCGGGTTGCTGTGGCTGTGCCGGACTCTGGACGGCGCGCCGATGTGCGGGGTGCTGGACGCTGACGCTTCGATGACGCCGTCGTTGACGCTGGGCTATCGGGACGCGGTTGCGCTCACGGACAGTCCGTTGTTCCCGGCGGGGTCGCGGATCACGGGTCATGAGTTCCACCGGACGATGGTGCATCCGCGGTCGGGGTTGTTGCTGGAGCCGGCGGGGGGAGCGGCCTGGGCCTGGCGGGGGGCTGATCCGGAGGGGTTCGCCACGGGGAACCTGCATGCCTCGTATCTGCATCTGCACTGGGCTGCGGCGCCGGCGATTGCGCGGCGGGTGGTGGCGCAGGCGGCTGCGGTCAGGCCGATCGCTGTGCCGTGATTCCGGCCTGCGTGCCCGGGCCCTGGCACTGGAGGTTCTTGTGCCGATCTGGCAACGCGGCCGGCGACGACGGCAGGACGATCGCGGTGACCAGGGCGGCCTCTTGCTGGTGATCTTTTGAAAGGCAGTGGGGCAGGTTCCTAGGAAGCCCTGCGCGATGTGGCGGGATCCCAGGCCGCGATCCCGCCGGCGCTACAGCGGTGTGGTCAGGATTGCGCCGGCGACGGTGTCGACGTACCACCGTTGGAACTCGTCGCTGGTCCAGCCGCGTTCGCGGACCAGCCGGTCGTAGTTGCGGACGTCCTGGGCCAGCCACAGCACGTCGGCGATCTTGTCCGGGTGCAGGTCGTCCCGCAGCTCGCCGGTCGCGGCCAGGTCCGCGGCGAACATCGTCATGCCGCGCTGCCGGTCCTCGAGGTTCTTTCGCCACACCGCGGCCGCGTCCGGGTCCGCGGTGGCGGCCCCGGCCAACGCCAGCATCACCTGCGCCTGACGCTCGTGGGTCTCGGCGAGGTGGCGGGCGAAGCGAGCGAGCCGGGCCCGGGCCCCGCTGAGCGCACGGATCTCCGCGACGAACGCCCGGTCGGGCAGTGCCACCGGCGCGTCGTCACCGGCGATCGTGACGTCGACCAGCTCCGAGAGCAGCTGTCGCTTGCTGCCGAACACCGCGTAGAGCGTCTGGACGGCCACCCCGGCTTCGGCCGCCACGGTGGTGAGCCGGGTCGCCGCGTAGCCGGGATCGACGAACAACTTAGCCGCAGCGTCCAAGATCGCCCGTCGTGTCTGCCTCGCCTGTTCCTGTCGTCGAGCTGACGTGTAAGCCCTGCCGCCGGTCACCGGTTCAGTGTAGTAATCTATTCGATAGAGCTTCACTCTATTCAACGGTCGAGAGGGCGTACGCGATGCCGTTCGGTGTGGTGCAGGAGATGCCGGGAGTCAGCGAAGCGGAGTACCGCCAGGTCGAGAAGCACCTGGGCCCGGACCGGCCGCCGGGCCTGCTGGCCCACGTCGCCGGGCCGAGTGACGTCGGCTGGCGCATCATCAACATCTGGGCGGATGAGGCGGCGTTCCGCGCGTTCCAGTCGCAACGCCTGGTCCGCGCCGCGGGTCTCGCCGCGCAGGAGGACGGTTTCGATCCCTCGAAGGCCGCCTCATTCAGCTCGCTGAGCGTCGACGGCGCCGAGATGCCGTTCTGATGGCGCGCGCGGCGCAGCTGCGGGCCCGCAATGCGAGCTTCTGGGAACAGGCCGCGCCCGGCTGGATCCGGCATGCCGAGCGGCAGGACGAATTCGGCCGTCCGCTGGGCGCGGCGGCGATCGAGCGACTGCGCGCGGCCCCCGGCGAGCGGGTGCTGGACGTCGGTTGCGGCTGCGGCGGTACGACGGCTGAGCTCGCGACAGCAGTCGGGCCTGCCGGTGTTGCCGTAGGCGTCGACCTGTCCGAGGCGATGGTGGCGGCCGCGCGACACCGGTTCCCGCAGCCGCGTTTTCTGGCGGGTGACATCGAGACGATGGGTGCGGTGCCGGGAGCGCCGTTCGACGCGGCGTACTCCCGGATGACGGTCATGGTCCTGGCCGACCCGGTCGCCGGCCTCACCACGATCGCGCAGTCCCTGCGTCCCGGGGGTCGGTTCGCCGCAACGGTCTTCCGTGACGCCGGGACCGTCCCGTGGCTGCCGGCTGCCGTGTTGGGCGCTGCTCCGCATGTGGGAGATCTGCCGCCGCTGCCGCTCGGGAACGAGCCGGGGCCGTTCGCCTTCGCGGATCCCGCACGGATCGAGCGCCTGCTCACGGCCGCAGGCTTCGGCGCCGTGGTGATCGAACCGCACGACGTCACGCTGAACCCGCCGGACGACCCGGCCGCGGTCGCCGAGTGGTTGATCGAGATCGGGCCGGCCGGTGCCGCCTACCGGGAGGCAGCCCCTCCGGCGCAGGCGTCGGCCAGATCGGGTGCGGCGCGGCTGCTCGAACGCTTCCGTACTCATGGTGTCGGCTACCGTCTCCCGGCTGGAATCTGGCTCGTGTCCGCGCAGCTCGGCGGCTGATCGTTTGTCGGGAGGTGTCCGGCGACCGGTCCGCAGGACTCCTTCGGCGGTACACCGGACCCTCGGCAGTGGCCACGTACAGGTTGTTGTAGATGTCCACCTGGCCGAAGCGGACCCGCGGCGTTGGCGTGGGCCATACGGCCGTCGATCGGGGTGGCGGTATCCGGCTCCGTCGTCCGGTCGTACTGACGTGTGGACCGGCGTGCCGGCATCGATGCGGACCCGAGAGCCGCCGGGTCATGCGGCCACTCGAACCCCAATCCTGTCCCACGAACAGCATGGCGCTGGCGTACGGTCCGGAGGTGAGCGTGACGGGCGGCCTGGTCCTGGGCCTCGGGGCACGAGCCGGCGTACCCGAAGAAGAGCTGGCCGCGGCGATCGATACCGCGCTGCGGCAAGCCGATCTGGAACCCGCCCAGGTCAACGCTCTTGCCACGCTGGATCGGCGGGCCGCTGAGGCCGGCGTCCGAGCCGTCGCCCAGCGATACGGCTGGCCGGTCACCGGATTCGCCGCGGCTGCGCTGGCCGACGTCGACGTGCCGCACGGCTCCGGAATCGTGGCCGAGGCGACCGGCACCCCGAGCGTCGCGGAAGCCGCCGCCCTGCTGGCCGCCGGCCCTGACGCCGTTCTCGTCCTGCCCAAAACTGCTTTCCCCCGGTCGACTGTGGCGATCGCTCGCGGCAGCATTGATCCCCACGCCTAGCGCCACCATTGCGGTTCGTCGAGCAGGTGCGGTGTCAGACCGTGTCGTTCCGCGAACCACCGGCTGAGCTGGGTGCGCAGCACGAGCTGCTCGCTGGCCGCGTGGGACACACCGATCATCGTCATAGTCGTGCCGGCAGCGAAGGCCCGGACATCGGCGTACTTGCGACGGCCGTAGTCGCCCTCGATCCGTACGTGGATCTCGCCGGTCAGCCAGGCCTGGGCGCCCCGCTCCGCCGCCGCCAGCTCGGCCACCCGGTCGCCGATGCCGCCGACCACCGCGATCCGCCCGATGACCGGTCGCTGCCGGCCGGCCACCTCCACGAGATCGACCTTGAAGATCCGCCGAGCCGTAGCGATGAACTCAGTGCTGGACAGCGGCGGCACCCGGCAAAGCAGGCCCGCGAACCCGTTGCCGTAAGGCCAGAAGTCGCCCTCCACGGTGCCGCCGAGTGCTTCCACAATCGCGGCCGCCGTGCCGACCTCGCGTGACGTGTCCATCGGAGCGTGGACGGCGTACATGCTCAGCCCGCGTCCGGTGATCGCGGCGAGGTGGCGGCTGCCGATCGGCATGAAGCCCTCGGCCCAGCGTCCGTCGGGGTGGCTGTTGCGCACGTCGATCGGATGGTGGGTGATCAGCAGGTCGCCGGGACGGGCGAGCGCCAGCCACTGCTCCAGGACCTCCACGGACGGGAAGCAGGCGGCGAAGACCTGCCCCACCTGCGCCCGGCCACGGATCATCAGGCCGTTGAACTTCTCGGCGAATCCCGGCGTGGCCCAGCGCCGCCAGTCGACGCCGGCCTCGGCATAGACCCGGGGGAGGTGCCGGCTCATGGCGATGTCGGGCACGGCGGTGGCGAGCTCGAACAACCGGTCGAGATCGTCGACGACGGTCTGCAACTGCGCCATGGCGGTGACGGTAGCTCGGTCCGTCACGATCGCGGATCCCAGCGAACCGCCCGGACAGCCAACGGCGCCACCACGGCCGCGGCGATGACCAGGGCTGCCGCCGCGGCGAGGCCCCCAGCGGTGCCGATGCCGGGCTCGTCCCAACCGAGCCGGGTCAGTTGGGTCACCGCAACGCCCGGCAGCGCGAGCATCCACCACTCCACCTCGGACGCCGGAGTTCTGGCGGCCCAGAAGGCGCCGCCCAGAAAGGCCAACGCCAGCGGGGCGGTGGTGAGCTGCGCCAGCTCCGGGGCCGGCGCCCAGCCGGAGGTCACCACGGCGAACACTCCGGCCACGAGAAGACCCGCGGCGATGGCGATGATCGGCGCCCAGGCATGGCCCGGCAACTGTCCACCGCCTGCGACGACCATGACGGCACCCTGCAACAGCATCAGCAACGCGGACGGGAGCAGAACCCCGGTCAGCACAGCCGTGTCGGACGCGCCGGACAGGCGCAGCCGCTTGAGAACCGACTGCGAACGCCGCGCCACCAGGGTGGTCGTCCCTGCCGTGTACGTCGTCAACGCCAGGAGCACAGCCAGTTGCAGGCCGGTCGCGGTGCCCCGGCCGGCCAGCCCGGTGTCGTGCTCGGCCCATACGATCAGCAGCCCCAGCGCCGCCGGCAGCACTGCCCCCATCGCGAGCGCCGGCACGCTGCGGCTCAGCATCCGCACCTCCGCCCCGGCGATCAGCGCCCACGCCGGCGCCCTCATCGGTGCGTGCTCCCGTGCACCAGGTGCTTGACCAACCCGGGCACCCGCGGATTGGCCATTGTGACCACGCCGCGGTGCAGCACCGCCACCCGGTCGGCAAGCGTCTCCGCCTCCTCCAGGTGATGCGTCGTCATCACCACGGTCGCGCCTCGCAGCAGTCGGCACCGCAAGACGTCCCAGGTGTGCAACCGGGCCTCGGGGTCCAGCCCGGACGTCGGTTCGTCCAGCAGCAAGAGCTTCGGTTCGCTGCACAGCGCGACGGCCAGGTCGAGGCGGCGCCGTTCGCCACCGGACAGCCGGCGCACCCGCACGCCGGCGCGATGCTCCAGGTGCACCTCGTCGATCAGGGCCTCCACATGCGTCATCGGGAGTCGCCGGTGCAGGCCCAGCCACAGCCGCACGGTCTCGGCGACGGTGAGGTCCGGGGCGCACCCGCCCTCCTGCAGCACCACACCGACATCGGGCGCCAGACGACGGCGTGACCGGTACGGATCCAGGCTCAAAACCCGCACCGTCCCGGCGTCGGGCCGGCGCAACCCGAGCATCGCGTCGAGCAGGGTGCTCTTGCCCGCACCGTTCGTGCCGATCAACGCGACCAACTCGCCCGGACGGACCTCAAGATCCGCGCCCCGCACCGCTTGGTACGAGCCGTACGACAAATGCACGTCACGGCAGATGACTGGATTCATGACGTCGACTCTCGTCGGCCCGGCCCGGGCGCTGTAGTGCCGTTCGCCCACCAGTCCCGATGACAGATGTCATCAATACCTCCGCAGGTGTGGGCGGCCTCGATTCCGACCCGCAAGATGAACCGGTGACCGCATCCATGCCCGAGCACCCGAGGCCGGGTCTGCTGGCCCTGCGCCGGCTGACCTGGTGGGTGACCGTTGCCTGCCTGGTGGTCTTCGCCGTGCTGGTCACCGCGGAGTCCGGCACGGTGGTCGTCGGGGTGCTCGCGTTCGCGGTCTGCGCTGCGGCAGGCGTGCTCTTCGCCGCGCCCGTCCTCGGCCGTCCACTCCTGCACCCGGCCTATCGGCGCGGACTGGTGGTCATCACTGCGGTGGCTGCCGACGCCGTGCTGGTGGTCTCCCGAGCCGTTGCGGACGGCGGCTTTCCCTGGCCGCTTCCGCTGGCCGCGCTGCTCGCCGGTGCTCACGCCGGGAGCCGTCACCCGTGGCGGATCGTCTGGCCCGCCGGTCTCGGCCTTGCCCTGGCCGCGTCGCTGCTGGGTTCGTGGCTGGGCGGGCAGCTGTCATGGTCTGGTGCGGTCCAGGATGCGGCGATGGTGTCGCTGGGCGCCTGGGGCCTGCTGGCCCAGGTGTGGATGTTGCGAGTGGCTGAACGCCTGGACCGGGCCCGCCGGCTCGAGAGCGCGGCCGCGGTGACAGGGGAGCGGTTGCGTTTCGCGGCGGATCTGCACGACATCCAGGGGCACAACCTGGAGGTCATCGCGTTCAAGAGCGAGCTCGCCGAGCGGCTGGCCGTCGTCGACCCGGAGCGGGCGGTCGCCGAGATGCGGGAGGTGCAGAATCTGGCCCGGCAGGCACTGGGGGACACCCGCGCGGTGGTGCAGGGATATCGCCGGGTGACGCTGGAGACGGAGATGGGCAACGCGGCGCGGGTGCTGACGTCGGCCGGCATCGACTGCCGCATCGAGCGTGACGCCGGGCTGTCCGACCTGCCGGACGAGGCGGCGATGTTGATCGGTCTCGTCGTTCGGGAGGGCACCACGAACGTGCTCCGGCACAGTGCGGCCCGCCGGTGCACGATCGCACTGACCGCCGAGGCCGGCTCGGTGCGCCTGCTGATGGGCAATGACGCGCCGCTGGGTGCGCGACCCGGCCCAGCCGGAGGCCTGGCGGCCCTGGCCGAGCGGCTGGCCTCGGCCGGGGGCGCGCTGCGCTGGCACACGGCCCCGGGGGAGTTCACGATCGAGGCGACGGTGAAGCGATGATCAGAGTGCTGCTGGCGGACGACGAGGACCTCATCCGGGGCGCCGTGGCGGCCCTTCTCGGCCTCGAGCCTGATCTGACCGTCGTCGGAGAGGCCGCCGACAGCGTCGCTGCGGTTGCCGTCGCACTGGAGACGCGGCCCGAGGTGGCCGTGCTGGATCTGGAGATGCCGCCCGGCGACGGATTGCAGGCGGCGGCCGAGATCCGCGAACGGCTGGCGATCCCCGTCATCCTGGTCACCCGGCATGCCCGCCCGGCCGTGTTGCGCCGCGCG
>NZ_JBEZGQ010000376.1:0-7320 GCF_040650095.1 Actinoplanes sp. NPDC048791
GGCCCGGCCCGGCCAGGGTGGAAGGTGGGGTAGCGGTGGGTCGGCCGTTGCGTTGTGGGCGAGCCACCGCTGGGTCTTTGGCGGTTAGGCGAGGGCGGTGCGCCAGAGGCGGGATGGGTTGCCGTCGCAGCGGTATTGGACGATTGTTGCGTTCAGGGTTGTGCTGCCGCCGGCTGGGGAGAGGCACAGGCCTGTGCTGACGTTCTGGAGGAACGAGAAGTAGCCGTTCGGGACCAGGCGCCAGGTTCGGGCGGGGTTTCCGTCGCAGTGGTATTGGACGATTGCGATGTTGTCGCCGCCGGCGCCGCCGGCCGGGGACAGGCACAGGCCGCTGTTGACGTTTTTCAGGTAGAAGCCGCCGGTGTAGTCGTCGACCAGGTTCCACAGGCGGGCGGGGTTGCCGTCGCATTCGAACTGGACAGCGGTGACGTTGAGGACGCTGCTGCCGCCGGCGACGGTCAGGCAGAGACCGCTGTTGGAATTCGGGATGTGGTACGCGCCCAGGAGACTCCATCCCCGGGCCGGGTCCTGGTCACAGGCGTACTGGACGAGGAGCACGTTGATGGTGGTGCTGCCGCCCGCGGGAGACAGACACAGGTTGCTCCGCACGTTGCGGATGAGGAAACCGTTCGGGCTGCTTATCTGCTGCCAATAGCGGGCCTGATCCGCGTCGCAGGTGTACTGAACGATGGTCTGGTTGAGGCCGCTGCCGCCCCCGGCGGGAGACAGGCATTGGCCGGTGGCCACGTTCTGGATGCGGAACCGCCCGTCGGTGCCGGGGCTGTAGAGCTGCCGCCAGGCCCGGTTGGTGTTGTTGTCGCAGTAGTACTGGACGATGGCAGTGTTGCTGGCCCCACTGCCGCCGGCCGGGGCGAAGCAGAGGCGGCTTTTCGCGTTCTGAATCCTGATGTTGTCGGCGGGATCGGCGGCGCCGGCGGGTGCGGCCGACAGGAAACTCGCGAACAATGCGATCGCCGCCACCACAAGAATGGATCGGCGCCTTCGTCGAAGCATGGACAGCCCCCTTTTCGTTGCCCCTGACGCTACGGAGTCCGGCACATCCACTGATCCTCAAATCGTGCCAGCCGACGCATTGTTATTCAGACCGGAACCAGCGCCCGGTGGTCGGCTTCGATGCGTTGGCCGTAGTAGGTGCCGGCGAGGACGAGCGTGATCCCGGCGACGGCGATCGCGGTCAGGTGCTCGCCGGCGATGCCCACCCCGATCAGCACGGCCCACACCGGTTCGGTGCCCAGCAGCAGGCTCGCGCGGGCTGCCGACGTACGGCGGATCGCCCACAGCTGCACCAGGAACGCGAACACGCTGCAGCCCAGCGCGAGATACAGCACCCCGAGCCATTGCCCCGGCCCGAAGGCCCGCACCGCCGAGGGCAGGGCCGGTGCCGCAAGGACCGTGAACAGGACCGCGCCGACCGTCATCTGCAGCCAGGTGAGCGTCACCGTGTCGTACCGCCGGCCGTCGGTCAGCCGCCCGGACAGCGTGACGTGCGCTGCGCGGACGACGGCCGCAGCGAGCATCAACGCGTCGCCGGCCGTCAGTGCGCGCAGCCCCGGCCCGGCGACGAGCAGCACCACGCCGGCCACCGCCACCGCCGCGGCCACGAAGAACCGGGGCGGCAGCCACCGCCGGCGTACGGCACCCTCCAGCGCCGGCGTCAGCAGGATCGTCAGGCTGATCAGCACCCCGGCGTTGGTCGCGCTGGTCAGCGCCACCCCGTACGTCTCCAGCACCAGCACCGCCGCCTGGGTGAGGCCCAGCAAGGCTCCGACCCGTACCTCTGACCGGCTCAGCCGTCGCACGGCCATGACCGGCGCCAGCGCGACCGCCGAGACGAGAAAGCGCAGCGCCAGCACGGCCAGCACCCCACCGACCAGGACGAGGGTCTGGGCGACCAGATAACTGCTGCCCCACACCACCGCCACGGCCAGCAACAACAGATCGCTACGGCGTATCGACATGGTCGCAGCCTGGAGCCGGGCTATCGTGAAGACAAGACGCGAGCCTCTCAACTGATGGTGTAGTCACGCCTAATGGATCTGCATCACCTGCGCCTGCTCAGGGAACTCGGCGACCGCGGCAGCCTCGCCGCCGTCGCCCGAGCGATGCACATCACGCCTTCGGCCGTCTCCCAGCAGTTACGGTCGCTGCAACGCTCGGCGCGCGTGCCACTGACCGAGCGCCGCGGCCGCCGCCTCGTGCTGACCGAAGCAGGCCGAGCCCTCGCCGCCGCGGCCATCGAGGTCTCCACCGCACTCGACCGGGCCGGGCGAGCCGTGGACGCGTACCTCGACAACCCGGCCGCGCTGCTCAGCCGGGCCGGCCTGCCACCGTTGCGATGCTCGGACCAGGACGTGCCGCAGGCCGGATTCCCGGCCCTGGTCGCCGACTACGACTTGGTGCTGGCGCACCGGCTGGCCCACAGCCCGCCCTGGCCGGCGGACCGGCTCACCGTCGTGCCGCTCGTTCACGAGCCGCTGTACGTCGCGATGCCCGCAGGCCACCGGCTGGCCACGAAGACCTCCCTCACCACCGGCGACGTCGCCGCCGAGCCGTGGATCAGCGTCCGCGAGGGATTCCCGATCGAAGGCGTCCTGACGGCGATCGCCGCGGCCGCCGGCCGGCCCCTCGACATCGTCCACCGGGTCAACGAGTTCACCGTCGTGGCCGCGATCGTGGCCGCGGGCGGGGGGTTCGCGCTGCTGCCCGGCTACACCAGCCGGCCCGATCCCGGCGTGGTGCTGCGACCGCTGGCCGACCTGCCGGTCGGGCGCCACATCGACGTCCTCACCCGCCCGGAGAACCTGCACCGGGTCGCGGTACGCACGGTCCTCGACTCGCTGCGGGAGATAGCGGCCGAACACGGGCGCCCGCCTCGATCGTGACGGCAGCGCCAGTCGTAGACCTCGGCGGTTGCCAGCAGATATCGACAAACATCAGTAGGGTCGGGCACTGTGAACCGACTGACTATCTCCTGCGCCTTTGGTGCTGTTGCCGTTGCACTCCTCAGCGGGTGCTCATCGGATGAGCCCCCTCGAGCCGGCACGGCTGCGCCCGCAGCGTCCACGATGTCCGTGGCGCCCAGCTCCGCTTCCGTCGAGGGGCCTGCAGCGTCGGCTCCGGCCGCTGCGGACGGAGGAGCTGCGGCGCTGTGCGAGAAGGTGACTGCGGCGAAGGTGGCGTTGAATGAGGAGCTCAAAGGGGTGGTCGCTCCCGGCGGGAAGGTGCCGCCGGCGGAAGGCAAGAAGGTGATGACGGGCCTGGCCGCCACGCTGAGCGATCTCGCCGCTTCCGGCGATGGCGAGCTGCGCGACGCACTGAATGGACTGTCGGCCGAGGCCAAGAAGGCGGCCGCTGCCGTCGACCCGGTGCAGGCGGCGTTGAGCCCCTCGTTCGACGCGGCAGGTCAGAAGGTCGACAAGGCATGTGCGAAGCCTTGACCGAAGTCAGTTCCGTGCTGTCAATATGAAGGACGTGGAACGGGGTGCTCGGTAACCGCCACAGTGAAGAGGTCGGACTTGGATCGGTCGCTGGCCATGCATCGTCGCCGCCTTGAGCATCTCCTGGGTGAGGAAGATGACCTTCGGCGCCTCCTTGCTCGGGTGCGGCGTGACCCTGAGCCACCTCCGATTCAGTTGACCGCGGAATTGCGGCGCCGAGAAGTAGATCCCCCGAACCGTGACGGCCGCATACGTCTCCAGACAGGCAGCAGTTCCGAGTGGGTTCGCGCCAAGCTTGGCCACGTACGCCAGCAGCGCGAGAACGCAGAGCGCCGCTTCCTTCATGCAGCGCAGAAGGCGGATGAAGAGTCGACCGTGGGTGTTCCGCCGGTGACGACGCCGCAGGCACCTACGCCGAGCGTTCGGGCCGGTGTCCCCACCTGGGTGGTCGGCGTTGTCGTCGTGCTCGGTGCATTGGTGTTTGTCGGCGGCAGCAACAGCGGTTCCGTCCTACTTCCCGTCCTTGGACTGGTGGTAGCCGTCATCGGCCTCGTCCCCACCACGATCTCCGCGTACTTCGACTTCCGAGCGCATCAACGGCGAAACCGGAGCCGAACGGGAACAGACCGCGACGAGTCGTGAAGGTCGGCACTGCTCGGCGGGCAGGACCTCGTCGCGCAATGGGACTGCCCACGTCCCTCAGCGGCAGCGGGCTGAGGGCCGGGGATGGGGCGGGTCATCCGGTGGCGCGGAAGGCCTTTGTGTGTTCCGCGGCCCATGATTCAAAGGTTCGGGCCGGGGCTCCGGTGACCTGCTCGACCGTTTTGGTGATGGGGCCGGGGCGGGCGGTCATTGCGGCTTGGGCGTGCAGGACCTCGTCGGCGACCTCGGGTGGCCAGCCGCGTGCGAGCATCTGCAGCCGGGCCTCCTGCGGGGATGCTTCCTCCCAGTGCACCGGGTGCTCTGCCTTTTCGCCGAGGATGCGCACCTGCTCGGCCTGGCTCAACGATCGCGGCCCGGTCAGTTCGTAGCGGGCGCCGGCGTGTCCTTCTCTGGTCAATGCGTGCACCGCGACAGCGGCGATGTCCCGCTCGTGTACCAGCGACATGGACGCCTGGCCGTATGCCTCGCGGACCACGCCGTTGCCGCGGATCTGCTCGCTCCAGCGCAGCGCGTTGGCTGCGAAGGCGTGCGGACGCAGCACTGTCCATTCCAGGCCGGACTCCTCGATCAGTTGCTCGGCCTGCCGCTCGTGATCTCGGACAGCTGCCGAGGACAGATAGACCACCCTTCCGGCGTTTTCGGCGATCAGAGTCAGCACTGCCGCCAATCCATCGATTGATGCGAAGGGCCAGACCAGGAACACGGTCGAGACGTCCTGGAGAGCGCCGCTCAGAGAGTCGGGCACTGACAAGTCGCCATGGGCGGTGTCCACGCCGGGCGGGAAGGCGGCCGGCCCGCGGGTCAGCGCACGGACTTCGGCCCCGGCTTCCCGTAGCTGGGCGACCACCTCGCGGCCCACCGTGCCGGTTGCCGCCGTGACCAGAATTCGTTGTGGCATCTCACCACCGTAGGAGGTCATCGTGAGACAACGAATGCTCGATCGTGCGGGATTAATGCGTCATCGTCTCGTGCTAGCTTCCTGGCGTGGATCTGCTGAGCGACGTGATCGCGATCCTGCGCACCGGGCGGCCTCGCTCGGCCCGCGTTGCCTGGCAGGCTCCCTGGGGGCAGCGCTTCCCCGCAGTACCTGGCTCGGCGGGCTTCCAGGTCATCCTGCAGGGCTCGTGCTGGCTCACCCCGTCCGACAGCGAGCCGATTCCGCTCAGCGTCGGCGACGTCGTCTTCTTTCCCCACGGGCACGGCTACGGCCTCGCCGACGACCCGTCAGCGCCCCTCGCCGAGCCGGCGTGCGACCCGTTGGAAGACGCTGAACTATTCGTCTCCGACGTTGCCGGGCACAGCGGCGACGGAACCAACGGCCCTGCCACGGTGACCCTCTGTGGCGGCTACCAGCTCGACCCACGCCACACCCACCCGCTGTTGCGGGACCTGCCCGAGACGATCCACCTCCCGGCCGGGCCCGGCCACCACCATGACCTGCGCGCTGCCATCGAACTGCTCAGCAACGAGACAAGTCGTCCCCGCCTCGGCGCGGACACCGTCGTACTCGCTCTGCTCGACATGCTTCTGCTGTACGTCTTGCGCGTCTGGTTCGAGGAACCGCCGACGCCGACCACCTCCGGCTGGGCAGCCGCACTCGCCGACCCTGCCGTCAGCGCCGCCCTGCAAGCCATCCACCGCGACCCCGGCCGCCCCTGGACCGTCCAGAGCCTCGCCACCCGCGCCAACCTGTCCAGAGCCACGTTCTCGCGTCGCTTCACCGCCCTGACCGGTCAGCCACCCCTGACCTACCTCACCTGGTGGCGGCTCACCACCGCGGCCGACCTCCTCCGCCGATCCGACGCATCACTCAGAGACGTCGCCACCAGGATCGGCTACACCTCGGAGTTCGCCTTCGCCAACGCCTTCAAACGCCAGTACGGCTCAGCACCCGGCCGATACCGCCGAGACGCACTGTGACAACCACTGGTCAGCTGCGCGTCACCCAGCTGGGGTTGGCCAGGACGAACTCGTCGACAGTGTCGGTCTTCACCGACTTCAGCAGGTCCATGCTCGTGTCGCTCAGGATCTCCGCGCTGCCCACGCCCGGGATGGTCTCGCTGTTGAACTTGCCGTTGTTGGTTTTGATGGTGATCAGGTCCTCCGGGCGGATCCCCCGCAGCGCGAACGCCCAGTCCTGCAACGGGATGCCGCCGTCGTCGACCGTCATGGTCTTGCCGACCGCCTTCAGCAGACCCGGCAGCTTCGTCGGTGAGTCCAGGCCACTGTCCATGATGTTCTTGATCAGGGCCTTCAGGAACTGCTGCTGGTGACGCTGGCGGCCGTAGTCGTAGCTGTCGTCCTCCAGGAGGTCACGCTGGCGGACGAAGTCCAGGGCTTCTGACGGGGTGAAGCAGCGGTTGCCCTTGCGGTAGATGTTCGGGGTCACGCCGCGGATCTTGGCGCGCAGTGTGCCGTCCGGGTTGATGCGGTACGGCGCCGTCAGCTTTCCTGTCTTGTTGTCGTGGCCGTAGTGGATCGATGTTGTGGTGGTGTCGACGTACATGCAGACCTTGCCGAGGACGTCGACCACTTTGCGGAAGCCCTGGAAGTCGATGATCGCGCCGGCGTCGGGGGTGATGCCGGTCAGGCTCTTCACCGTTTTGGCCAGCAGGGTGAAGCCGCCGGTGAGGGCCTTCTCGCCGGTCAGACCTCGGCTGCCGTAGGCGAACGCCGAATTGATCTTGTTGCGGCCGCCGGCGTACCGCTGGGCGCCGTTGTCGAATTCCGGGATGCGTACGTAGCTGTCGCGTGGCAGCGACACCAGGTACGCCTGTTTGTGGTCGGCCGGAATGTGCAGCAGGATGATCGAGTCCGACCGGGTCAGCTTGCTCGGATCCTGGTTCGGCCGGGTGTCCAGGCCCACCAGCAGGATCGTCTTCGCGCCCTTGACGCTGACCCGCTTGGTCTCCACCCGCGTCTCGCCCAGCAGGTTCTGCTTCGTCACCGTCTCGGTGGCCGTGCCCAGCAGCACCCGGGTGCCCGCGACCGCCGCCCCGCTGCCGGCCATCAGCAGCGCGCCGACCACCAGACACCACAGCGCCCAGCGCGGCGAATGCCTCGTACGGCCTTTCTTCGCCGGCGCGGGGGCGCGGTCGCCCTGCTCCCCTGCCGTCTGCGCTTTACGGCTCGCACGCTTGCTCACAGCACCTGCTCCCGGCTCAGGACGCGCTCCGGCCGCAGGCGTGCCGCGGTCGCC
>NZ_JBEZGQ010000377.1:0-7315 GCF_040650095.1 Actinoplanes sp. NPDC048791
ATCATCGCCGCGGTGGCGACCTACTACGCGGGCCGCTGGGCCGGCCGAGGCGCCCTGGGCGCGCGAGCGGGCGGCAAACTGGACCGCCTGGACGGCTGGCTGAACCGCCGCGGCCTGTCGGCGGTGCTGCTGGTCCGCTTCCTGCCGCTGGCCCCGTTCGGCCTGATCGGCTACGCGTACGGCACGACATCGGTGTGCCGCAAGCGCTACCTGCTCGGCACGACGCTGGCCTCGGTCCCGTCCGCGGTCTCGTACGCGGTGATCGGCGCGGCGGTGACGTCGCCGGGCTCGATGAACCCGCTGACGCTGGCACCGGCGGCGATCGGGATCGGCCTGACGACGACTATCGTGCTGCGGTGGCGGCTGGCCGCCCGCCGTGATGCTGCGGCCGCGGCTGCGGTCGCTGCCGCCTGAGCCGACGCACCTGGAGAAACGACGCACGGCCCGCCGCACCCGCGGCGGGCCGTTCTCCTTTGGCCTGTTGTCCCCGCCACATCGCCAGAAATGCCCCGGGCGGCAGCACGCTCTTCCTGACAATGACGGCCTTCCAGCGGCCCGATCAAGCTCAGCACCGCAGCCCAGCGCTCAGCGCCCAGCGGCCAAGCGGCCAAGCGGCCCAGCCGGATTGAGCAGCCGAGCGGCGCTGCACTCAAGCCGAGCAGCCCGGCAGCCCGAGCAGCCCCGCCACCTCCACCGGCGGCCAGCGACCCTGCGGGACCACGAGGCAGCGACCTCAGCACCCCACGCGGTTGGAGCGGCTCAACGGCTGAGCCTTCCAAACCACCCGAGCCGCCCACACCACCTCGTGGTGTTCATACCGTCCTCGCCGCACACGTGGCGCGAGCAGGTCAGGCGATTGCGCCACCCCATGCCCGCCGGTCGGACCTGTAGATCTTGGTAATTTCTGGCTGCCATAGCAGCCATCGGCCACCAAGGTCTCCAGCGCCACGTAAGTCACGTTGCTCCCACTCAGGCAACAGGGGCCGCGAGCAGCAGCCTGTGCCGGCTCAGCGAGAGCAGGTCACGATGCCCCGACTCAGCAGTCTTCAGCGGAGGCGGGGCGGGCGGCGGGGTCAGCTCAGGGCGGCGAGGTCGGTGAAGAAGTGCGGGTACGTCTTGGCCACACAACCCGGGTCAGCGATCTCGATCCCCGGCGACCGCAGCCCCAGCAGCGACAGACTCATCGCCATCCGGTGGTCCTCGTACGTGGCGAACCGGGTCGGCCGCGGCACCCCCGGACGGATCGTGAAGCCGTCCTCGTCCTCCACCGCGTCGATCCCCGCCCGGCGCAGTTCGGTCACCACTGCCGCCACCCGATTTGTCTCTTTGCCGCGGATGAAGCCGATCCCCCGCACCCGGGTCGGCGAGTCCGCGTACACCGCCACCGCCGCCAGCGTCTGCGCCGTATCCGAAATATCGGCCATGTCGACGTCGACCCCGTGCAGCGGGCCTGCCGCGCTGACCGTCAAGGAGTCGGCCGAGCGGGTCACAGTCGCCCCCATCCGGCCCAGCACGTCCGCGAAGCCGACATCGCCCTGCAGACTCGAACTGCCGAGCCCACGTACCGTCACCCGGCCGCCCGCGATCGCCGCCGCGCCCAGGAAGTAAGAGGCCGCGCTGGCGTCCGGCTCCACCGCGTACTCCGTCGGCTGGTAGGTGCCCGGTGCCACGGTGAGGCCGTCGACGGGTACGCCGAACGCTGTCATCACCGCCCGGGTCATCTCCACGTACGGCACCGACACCAGCGGGGACGTCAGCTCCACCGTGAGGCCGTCGGCCATCAGGGGGCCGGCCATCAGCAGGCCGGACAGGAACTGGCTGGAGATGTGGCCACTGACCTGCACCGGCCCGCCGCGCAGCGGGCCGCGCACGGTCGCGGGCAGGAACCCCGTCGTGGAGACCTCCGCGCCCAGGTCGCGCAGGGCGTCCAGGACCGGGCCGAACGGGCGCGCGCGCAGCTGCGGGGTGCCGTCGACAACGGTACGGCCGGGACGCAGCGCCGCCGCCGGCAGGATGAACCGGGACGTGGTGCCGGACTGCCGGGCGTCAACGGCGGCATCAGCCGATCCGGTACGCGGGTCGATACCGGTCACCCGGATCACAGCCGCCTCGGGATCGGCGTCGACGGTGGCACCCAGGGCGGCCACCGCGTCGAGCATCGCCCGGGTGTCGTCGGCGAACAGGGCCCCGGTCAGCGTCGAGGTGCCCGGGGCCAGGGCGGCGCAGAGCAGCGCCCGGTTGGTGATGCTCTTCGACCCCGGTGGGCGCACGGTTGCGTCCAGGGGTGAGCTCAGCGGGGCAACAGTCAGGACGTCCGGGAGATCAGGCACGTACCGGATTGTTCCGGTACGGCGTGCCCGACCTCCCGACGGCCCCGACGCTGTCCTGCATGTGGAACGACGGTCAGACGACGACGCTGACCAGCCGGCCGGCGACCACGATCACCTTGCGGGGCTCCCGGCCCGCCAGCGCCTCGGCCACGGACTCCAGCGCTGCCGCGCGTACCGTCTCCTCGCTCGCGTCCGGCGCGACCTCGACCCGGCCGCGGACCTTGCCGTTGACCTGCACCGGGTAAGTGACCGACTCGGCCACCAGCTGGGCCGGGTCGGGCACCGGGAAGTCGGCGTAGGCCAGCGTGTCCTCGTGGCCCAGCTTGCGCCACAGCTCCTCGGCCAGGTGCGGCGCGAACGGCGAGGTCATCAGCACCAGCGGCTCGATCGCCTCGCGGGACGTCGTGCCCAGCGGGGTCAGCGTGTTGGTCAGCTGGATCAGCTTGGCGATGGCCGTGTTGAACCGCAGCTCGTCCATGTCCTCGCGGACACCGTCGATGGTCTGGTGCAGCACCCGCCGGGTCTTGGCGTCCAGCGGCTCGTCGGTGACCCGGACCGCGCCGGTCTCCTCGTCGACCACCAGGCGCCAGACTCGCTGCAGGAAGCGCTGCGAACCGACCACCGCCCTGGTGTCCCAGGGGCGGGACACGTCCAGTGGGCCCATCGCCATCTCGTACACCCGGAACGTGTCGGCGCCGTACTGCTCGCTCATGTCGTCCGGGGTGACCACGTTCTTCAGCGACTTGCCCATCTTGCCGTACTCGCGGTCGACCTCCTGCTCGCCGAAGTACCACTTGCCGTCGCGCTCGACGACCTCCTCGGCGGGCACGATGACGCCGCGCGCGTCGCGGAACGCGTACGCCTGGATGTAGCCCTGGTTGAACAGCTTGCGGAACGGCTCGAAGGACGAGATGTGGCCCAGGTCGTACAGCACCTTGTGCCAGAAGCGGGCGTACAGCAGGTGCAGGACCGCGTGCTCGACGCCGCCGACGTACAGGTCGACGCCGCCGCAGTCCGCGTTGTCCCTCGGGCCCATCCAGTAGGCCTCGTTCTCCGGGTCGACCAGCACCTTGTCGTTGTGCGGGTCCAGGTAGCGCAGCTCGTACCAGCACGATCCCGCCCACTGCGGCATCGTGTTGGTCTCACGCGTGTAGGTCTTGGGGCCGTCGCCCAGGTCCAGCTCGACGGTCACCCAGTCCTTCTTGCGCGACAGCGGCGTCTCCGGCTCGCTGTGCTCGTCGTCCGGGTCGAAGGTGCGCGGCGAGAAGTCATCGGTGTCCGGCAGCACCACCGGCAGCATCGACTCGGGCAGCGCGACGGGCAGGCCGGTCTCGTCGTAGACGATCGGGAACGGCTCGCCCCAGTAGCGCTGCCGGCTGAACAGCCAGTCGCGCAGCCGGAACGTGGTCGCGCCCCGGCCGTGGCCGTGCTCCTCCAGCCAGGAGATCATCGCGGCCTTGGCGTCGGCCACGCCCATCCCGTTCAGCCAGTCGCTGTTGATCGCCGGGGCGTCGCCGGTGAAGGCCCCCTCGAAACCGTCGGGCGCCTGCACCGTACGGATGATCGGCAGTTCGAAGACCTCCGCGAACGCCCAGTCGCGCTCGTCCTGGCCGGGCACCGCCATGATCGCGCCGGTGCCGTAGCCGGCCAGCACGTAGTCGGCGATGAACACCGGGACGCGCGCGCCGTTGACCGGGTTGGTCGCGTACGCGCCGGTGAAGACGCCGGTCTTGACCTTGGCGTCGGCGGTCCGCTCCTCCTCGGTCTTGGCCGCGGCCTCGGCCCGGTACGCCGCGACGGCCTCCCCCGGGCTCGCGTGCCCACCCGTCCAGACCGCCTTGGTGCCCTCGGGCCAGGCGGCCGGCACGACGGAGTCGACCAGGGCGTGCTCGGGCGCCAGCACCATGTACGTCGCGCCGAACAGCGTGTCGGGCCGGGTGGTGAAGACGCTGATCACGTCGTCGCCGCCGACCGGGAAGTCCACGTGCGCACCCTTGGAACGGCCGATCCAGTTGCGCTGCATCAGCTTGACCGGCTCGGGCCAGTCCAGCGTGTCCAGGTCGTCGACCAGCCGGTCGCCGTACCGGGTGATGCGCATCATCCACTGCTTCAGGCTGCGCTTGAAGACCGGGAAGTTGCCGCGCTCGCTGCGCCCGTCCGGCGTGACCTCCTCGTTGGCCAGCACGGTGCCCAGCCCCGGGCACCAGTTGACCGGCGCCTCACTGACGTACGCCAGGCGGTGGTCGTTGATCACCTGCCGGCGCTCGACGTCGGACAGCTCCGCCCAGGCCCGCCCGTCGGGCGTCTCGCGCTCGCCGGCCTCGAACTGCGAGATCAGGATCTCGATCGGCTTGGCCTTGGCGTCGGACGGGTCGAACCACGAGTTGAAGACCTGCAGGAAGATCCACTGCGTCCAGCGGTAGTACTCGGGGTCGGTGGTGGAGAAGCTGCGCCGCTCGTCGTAGGCCAGGCCCAGCCGGCGCAGCTGACCGCGGTAGCGCTCGACGTTGGCCTCGGTGGTGATCCGGGGGTGGGTGCCGGTCTGCACCGCGTACTGCTCGGCGGGCAGGCCGAAGGCGTCGAAGCCCATCGGGTGCAGCACGTTGTAGCCCGCCATCCGCTTGTAGCGGGTGTAGCAGTCCGTGCCGATGTAGCCCAGCGGGTGCCCGACGTGCAGGCCGGCGCCGGACGGGTAGGGGAACATGTCCTGCACGTGCAGCTTCGGCGCCCCGGCCCGCGGGTGCGTGGGATCGGCCAGCTCACCGGTGGGGTTCGGCGCGTGGAACGTGCCGTGGCCGGACCAGAATTCCTGCCAGCGGGGCTCGATCTCCGCGGCCAGGGCCGCTGTGTAGCGGTACGGCGGGACGTCCGCGTTGGTCTCGGACTCGCTCATCGTCACCATCTCGTTCTTTTCGAAAAGTCAGTCGACAAGGATCACCTACTTCAGGGCACAAAAAAGCCCCTCTCGCAGGAGGGGGCGCCGCGCTGTTCTCTGTTATGAGATCAGCACGGCTGGCTAAGAAGCAGGAAGGACCGAGCCATGACTGCATGATACCGGGCGTCCGGTTCTCGCGGCACCCGGTATCAACCGGGCTGATTCGTAACCCATCCGATATGCGTGTCCAGTTGACCACAAGCCGTCACTGCCGCTAGCGCGCGCTCGGCAGGTTGCTGTGACCGGGCTAACCTGTGGGGAACGGGCGGCGAGCGCCGGAGGCCCACGGACCGCCGGCCGCCCGCGAACCTTCGGTTCCTTTTCTACGTGAGCACGTAGGAAGGGGCTTGAACGACATGGAGGAGGCCCGTGACAACGCCAACCTGGGACCAGCCCGGCGGTCCCCTGCCGAGTGATGAGTTCCTCGCCGCAAGCGGGGCCATCATGGCCAACATCGAGCAGGTCATCGAGGGCAAGAGCGCGACGGTCCGGCTGGCTCTGGCCGTGCTGCTCGCCGAGGGCCACTTGCTGATCGAGGACGTGCCGGGCGTCGGCAAGACCAAGCTCGCCAAGGCGCTCGCCCGCTCGATCGACTGTTCGGTCCGGCGCATCCAGTTCACCCCCGACCTGCTGCCCAGCGACGTGACCGGGGTGAGCGTCTACAACCAGGAGACGCGCGACTTCGAGTTCAAGCCGGGCGCGGTGTTCGCCAACCTGGTGGTCGGCGACGAGATCAACCGGGCCTCGCCCAAGACCCAGTCCGCCCTGCTCGAGTGCATGGAGGAGCGGCAGGTCACGGTCGACGGCACCACGTACGAGCTGCAGGCGCCGTTCATGGTCATCGCGACCCAGAACCCGATCGAGATGGAGGGCACCTACCCCCTCCCCGAGGCGCAGCGCGACCGCTTCACCGCCCGCATCGCGATGGGCTACCCGGACCCGCGCGCCGAGATGGCGATGCTCAACGGTCACGGCGCCCACGACCCGCTGAACGACCTGCGGTCCGTCGCCGACGCCGCCCTGGTCCGCCGGCTGATCGCCACGGCACGCGACGTGCACGCCGCCGACGCCGTCCAGCAGTACGCGATCGCCCTCGTCACGGCCACCCGGGAGGCACCGGAGATCCGCCTCGGCGCGTCACCGCGGTCCACCCTGCAGCTCATCCGTACGGCCAAGGCCGTCGCCGCCCTCGAGGGCCGCGACTACGTCCTGCCCGACGACCTGCAGACCCTGGCCGTGCCGGTGCTGGCCCACCGCATCATCCCGACCGCGGACGCCCAGCTCAACCGGCGTACGACCGACGCCATCGTGGCCGAGATCGTGCACCGGCTGCCGCTGCCGCACGACCGCAACCGCTCGCCGTACGACACGCGCGCGGTCGGCGACACCCGCGGGCAGTACGAGTCGCGGGGGCGCTGACATGCGCGAGGCCATGCGGGGACTGACCACCCGCGGCCGTTCCTTCCTGGCCGCCGGCTCGGCCGCCGCCATCTCGGCGTTCATCCTCGGTGAGAAGGACCTGCTGCGGGTGGCGATCCTGCTGGCCATGCTGCCGCTGCTGGCCGCGGCGTACGTCGGGCGCAGCCGCTACAAGCTGGCGTGCACCCGCTCGCTGGAGCCCGGCCGTGCCCCGGTCGGCTCCAGCGCGCGCGTCATCCTGCGCCTGCAGAACATGTCCCGGCTGCCCACCGGCACGCTGCTGCTGGAGGACCGGCTGCCGTACGCCCTGGGCAGCCGGCCCCGCGTGGTGCTGGAGCGGCTCGGCGCGCACCAGGCCAGCTCGGTGGCGTACACGGTCCGCGCCGACGTGCGCGGCCGGTATCCGGTCGGCCCGCTGGTGATCCGGCTGACCGACCCGTTCGGGCTGTGCGAGCTGACCCGCTCGTTCCCCAGCGTGGACCGGCTCACGGTCATCCCGCAGGTCGTCCCCCTGCCCGCCGTGCGGCTCGCCGGCGAATACGCCAGGTGGCCGACGACGTGGCCGACATCGGGGCCCGGGTCCCGGCCCAGCGACTGGCCGCTGACTGAGTGTGATGCCCGAATTCCCATT
>NZ_JBEZGQ010000378.1:0-7309 GCF_040650095.1 Actinoplanes sp. NPDC048791
CGGGTGCACCCGCCGCCGTTTCGATCCCCAACCGGCCCGCCAGCGCCAGATGCCCAAGCCGTCCGCTCAGAGGCGGCCGTCCTTGTTGAACGGTGCGATAAGCGCCGGCAACGCCAACCCCGCCCGGCACAGATCGTGCAGCAGCCGCGACAGCTCAGCCCGGGTCAGAATCTCCAACTGCTCCGGCTCCCGATGCGGCACGTCCAGAGCCCGCGCCGCCTCCACGGCCCGCGCCCCGATCGCCGCCTCCACCGCCCACAACCGCTGGGCCAGCATCGCGATGTGCGCCGACCGGGTCAGTTCCTCGTGCAGCCGCAGCAACCGGCGCAGGTCGGCGGCCAGCTGTTCGATCGGCGGCCCGAGCGGCTGGGGCGGCTCCGCCCGGCGGCCGGGCCAGGATTGCGACACAGCGGCCCACCAGCGCGGCGAGTAGATGACGACCGCGCCGATCAAAGTGGGCGTTACGGTGATGAGGGCGAGTTTCCCCACGTCGAGCAGGCTCACGGTGCGCTCCTTCAGCCCGCGTGCATGGTTACCTCTCTGACGATCCGCCCGCCCGCAACCACCGTCAAGCCGGATTTGTGCGACGCCCGAAGTGGATCTCCGCAGGTCAGCGGGTGCGGCCGCGGCTCACCAGGCGGGTGATCGGCATCGGCGGCGCCGGGATGTCGGGGCCGTCGTAGCCGCGGACCACGCCGAACTGTCCTCCCGCTGCCCGGTCCTCCCAGGCCTGGCGGGCCGTCACGATCTCGTCGTGGTCGCGGCCCACGAAGTTCCACCACATCACGAGCCGTTCGGTGAACGGTTCGCCGCCCAGCAGCATCAGCCTGGTCGCCGGTCCCGCGGCCAGACGCAGCTCGGTGTGTCCTTCGCCGAGGTAGAGCAGCGGTCCGGGCTCGACCGGCACGTCCGCCGCAGTCACCGCGCCGTCGATGACCAGCACCGCGTACTCGAAATCGGGTCTCAGGGGCAGCGCGGCCGTGCTTCCGGCAGCCAGGGTGATCTCCGCTCCCAGCAGGGGAGTGTCGCAGCGGGCGGGTGAGACCGCCCCGGCCAGGTCGCCCATCAGCACGGTCGCGGTGAGGCCGCCGTCGGTGAGCACCGGCAGCTCCGCGTGCTGGGTGAAGGCCGGCGGTCCGCCGCGGGTCGCGTCCGGCAGGGCCACCCAGAGCTGAACCCCCTGGAGTACGCCGCTGTTGTCAGCCGGCGTCTCCTCCGAGTGGGAGATGCCGCGCCCGGCGGTCATCAGGTTGAGCTGGCCCGGCCGGATCTCCTGCAGGCTGCCGAGGCTGTCGCGGTGCACGATCTCTCCGGCGACCAGCCAGCTCACCGTCTGCAGCCCGATGTGCGGATGCGGACCGACGCGCATCCCCGCCGAACCCTCGAGCCGGTGCGGCCCGTACGCGTCCAGGAAACACCACGCCCCGACCATCCGCCGGTGCTTGCTGGGCAGCGTCCGGGTGACCTCCAGCCCGCGCGGCCCGCCGAGGGCGACCGGGGTGCCTTCGAGGATCTCCACCCCGGCCGGGGACGTCGTCGCGTCAGGAATGCTCACCGTTGAAAGCTACCGCCGTTCCCGCGCTCAGCGGAGCGGCTCGCAGCAGGCTTGCGCCCAGCGCCACCAGGGCCAGGGCGAGCGGGGCGGTGACCGGCACGACCAGCAGCGTCGCCGTACGGCCCTCCAGCAGCCCGCCGAAGCCGACGATCGAGACACCGAGGACGCCCAGCGTGCACATCGTCGCTCCGAGCGCGGCTCGCGTGGTCGATCCTGCGGTGATGACCGTGGGCCGGGGTGTGTCGAAGCGGCGGAAGACCAGTACCAGGCCGGCGGTGACCAGCGCGGCAGCCACCAGCCAGAGCGGCCGGGTCGCCCACCAGCCGGCCGACCCGGGTGCTCCGGCGGTCAGGCCGCGGGCCGCCACCAGGACGACGAACGCGGCGGTCAGGTGCCAGAGGAACGCCGTCATGGCCAGCCCGTTCGCCGCCACCACGGCCTGCCACACCCGGGCCCGGTTCAGCAGCCGGGTGGCGGGGACGCGTACCAGCAGGACGAGACCGATCAGCCAGACCGCGTGCGCGGCCAGCGCCACCGTCGGCGGCGACATGTTGGACACCGTCTCGCCCGGCACCCCGACCATCGACACCGGGTACGGCCCCACCGTCGTCAGCAGCAGCACCGCCCCGAGCCCCACACCGGCCAGCAGCAGGGCGAGCCGCCGGCCCCCGCGCTGCAGCGTCCCGTCGGCGTAGAAGAAGCCGAGCTGGTGCACACCGGCCCAGACCACCAGCAGGTTCAGCACGGCGATACGCGGGTGCCCGGCGAAGCGCAGCACGTCCACGCCGACCGCCACCGCCAGCAGCAGCACCGGCACCTTCGCGCCGAAGCGCTCGTGCAGCCGCCACATCACCGGCGCCAGCGCGACGAGTCCCAGGTAGACGGCGAGGAACCACAGCGGCTGCACCGCCGTCCGCAGCGCCACCCGGGCCAGGCCCTGGTCCTGGCCGGCCAGCGCCACGCCGAGGGCCAGGGCCAGCCAGACGGCGAGGAAGACCGCGGTCGGGCGCAGCAGCCGGGCCGTACGGGACCGGGTGAAGTCCGCGTAGCCGCCGCCGCGGCGCCGGATCGAGGCCAGGGCGGTCGCGTGCGCGAAGCCGCCGACCAGGAAGAACACCGGCATCACCTGGAGCAGCCAGGTGATCGGCTGCAACCGGGGGACCAGGGCCAGCACGTTGGTCACCCGGGTGCCGCCGTCGGCGCCGGTCACCGGTACGGCCATCAGCCAGTGCCCGGCGATCACCACGCCGAGCGAGGCGACGCGGAGCAGGTCGACGTAACGGTCGCGGCCGGGCGGGGTCGCGGCCGCCAGGGACGCGGCGGAGGCGCCGGGCACGGTGGTGGAGGTCATGCCGGATACCCTGCCGGGCCGGTGACCTGGGCGGATGGGTGCGCGTACTCAACTCGGACCGGGTACCGGCGCTGACATCGGGCGCTGCCGGCAGTACGGTGGCCGCTGCTTCAGGACCAGGAGGTCGACGTGCGTCCCGTACTCGCTGCCCTGCTCGTCGCGGCTCTCGCCGGTTGCAGCGCCGACAAGCCGAAGCCCGTGGAACGCCAGCCCAGCGCGGCGGCACCGAGTGTCGTGCCGACATCCTCGGCCCGGCCCGTGGCGCCCGCGCAGCTGCCGCAGGGCGGTACGAAGATTTTCCCGGCGTACCGGGTCGTGGCCTACTACGGCACCGCGGGCAACAGCACTCTCGGGGTGCTGGGCGAGGGCAGCCCGGACAAGATGCTGCCGAAGCTGCGGGCCGCGGCGAAACCGTTCGCCGGTGGCCGCAAGGTGCAGCCCGCGTACGAGTTGATCGCGAGCGTCGCCCAGGCCGGCCCGGGCGCCGACGGCAACTACAGCCGGATGATCCCGCTCAGCCGCATCCAGGAGTACGTCGAGCACGCCCGCCGGCACAAGGTCCTGCTCATCCTGGACCTGCAGCCGGGCCGCGGCGACTTCCTGCCGCAGGCCCGCCGGCTGGAACGCTTCCTGGTGCAGCCGCACGTCGGGCTGGCCCTGGACCCGGAATGGCGGATGCCGAAGGGCAAGGTGCCCGGCAAGACCATCGGCCGGGTCGGCGCGGCCGAGGTCAACCGCGTCTCCGGCTACCTGTCCGGCCTGGTCCGGGCGCACAAGCTGCCGGAGAAGCTGTTCGTGCTGCACCAGTTCCGGGCGTCGATGCTGCCGGACATCACCCGGATCAGGAAGCAGCCCGGGCTGGCCCTGGTGCAGCACGTGGACGGGTTCGGCACCCGCTCGGAGAAGGACGCCACCTGGAACAGGCTGCGCCGCCCGCAGCAGTTCCACCTCGGCTACAAGCTGTTCTACGACGAGGACGTCAAGCGCTACCGGGCGGCCGACGTGCTGAAGTTCAAGCCCGTTCCCGAACTGGTGAGCTTTCAGTAGCGCCCAGACTGGCCGAGCCCAGCACCCGCGTGATCGTCACTTCGATGACCACCCGCTGCGGGTTGGGCCGGGGCTGGCGGTAGCGCTCGGCGTAGCGGCGCTCGGCCTCGGCCACCGACTCCGGGTCGTCGCGGACCACGGCCCGGCCCTCGATCGTGCTCCAGCGTGGACCGTCGACCTGGCAGATCGCCACCCGGTCACCGCCCGCGCGGACCTGGCGGACCTTGGCCGAGCCGCCGGAGGCGATCACCCGCAGCAGGCCCGCCGCCGGGTCGACGGTGGCACCGACCGGCACCACGTGCGGCGAGCCGTCGGCGCGCAGCGTGGTCAGGGTGCACAGGTGCCGTTCGGTCCAGAACTCCAGGACTGCCGGGGCTGACAGGGACAGACGACCACTCATGCTTGCTCCGCCGGTAGGTGACCCTGGCGCACCGCGGCCACCAGGCGTTGGTGGTCGCTCTCGACCTGGTCCGCGTACGCGCGGGCGAACTTGCACAGCATGTCGTCGAGCTTGTCGCTGCTGCCGATGTAGCCCGCGATCATGGACGCGCCGCTGGTCCGGGCGTGGCTCTTGGCGAGCAGGTAACCGCAGATCCCGGCGTAGTCGGCCAGCGCGCCCGCGTTGATGTCCTCGACCAGGATCGCGCCCTTCATGTCGCGGAACTGCCGCACGTAGAACTGCAGCTCGCCCACGGTGGCCCAGCCCAGCAGCGGGTCACTGACGGTCTGCAGCGCCTGCTGGTACTCCACCACGCGCTGGCCCTGGTGCCGGTGCCAGGCCACCGAGCCATGCTGGTGTTTCGCGATCACCGACCGGCGGGCCTGCTTGAGCTGGAGGAACACCACGTCGTCGGGGCTGCTGCCCTCGCACAGCGCGACGTACGCCCGCAGCCCCACCGACCCCACGCCGACCACCTTGTGCGCGATGTCGACGATCCGGTAGCCGGCCAGGATGCGCGCCCAGTGCGGTGGCAGCGTGTTCAGGTAGCCGTCCAGCGCCGCGGCCAGGTGGTCGAGCTCCTTGTCGCTGGGCCGGGTGATCAGCGGCGGCTCCTGCACCAGCCGGACGCTGCCGTCGCGGTGCTCGGTGAAGCGCGGCAGCGCCCGGTCGCTGGTGCGCCGGCGGGCCCGGCGGGCGGCCCGTTCGATCTCGTCGCGGAAGCCGGGCTTGGTGGCCGCCTTGCGCAGGTCGTCCACGTCGAGGGCGGCGAACGAGCGAGCCAGCAGCGGCAGCTCGGCGAGGTGGCCGATCTGCTCGCGGTATTCCTCGACGCAGTGCTTCACCGCGTCGGCGCAGGCGTGCTCGCGGAAACCGTTCTGCCGGCCGGCCACCCAGACGCTGGTGACCAGCCGGCGCAGGTCCCATTCCCAGGCGCCGGGGTGGGCCTCGTCGAAGTCGTTGAGGTCGAAGACCAGCTCGCGTTCGGGGGAGGCGTAGAAGCCGAAGTTGCCCAGGTGGGCGTCGCCGCAGATGACCGGGGTGATGCCGGTGTGCGGCAGGGGAGCGAAGTCGTCGGCCATGATGTTGGCCGAGCCGCGCAGGAACGCGTACGGCGAGGCGATCATCCGGCCCACCCGGACCGGAACCAGCCAGGGCAGCCGCCCCTCGTGCGCGTCGGCGATCTGCTGGACCGGGTCGACGCGGTCCGGCGCCGGGGTCCAGTGGGCGAGGTCGGAACGCGGCGAACGCTCGCGCAGGGAGCGGCCGAGTTCGTAGCGCTCGGCGCGCGACGGTGCGGACTTGCGCAGGGACGCGAAGCCGTGGTCACGACGGGTGTCGAGCACGACGTGGCCGGCCGGCGGCGGGGAAACCGGTGCTGCGTCCATCACCGCCGAGCGTACGGGTCCGCACCGGTCCGGCTGTTGACGAGGGTCTTGTTATCGCTAACAATGACCGTCGGGTCCACCCTCCGGGACACCCACGCCCATGGTGGTGCGCGACGGGACGAGGTGCGGCGATGGATGTGCACGCGGCGCGCAGCCCCGCCATGACCGATGTCGCCCGGCTGGCCGGAGTCTCGCACCAGACCGTCTCCCGGGTCCTCAACGACCATCCGAATGTGCGCGAACAGACCCGCCTGCGGGTACGCGCGGCCATCGCCGAGCTGGGTTACCGGCCCAACCGGGCGGCCCGGGCCCTGGTCACCGGCCGCTCCCAGCTGATCGGCATCGTTGCGCAGAACAGCACCCTCTACGGCCCGGCCTCGCTGCTGGCGGCCTTCGAGCAGGCCGCCGCCGAGGCGGGTTTCGCGGTCAGCGTGGGCAGCGTCGGGCGCCTGGACCGGGAGTCGATCGCGGGAGCCGTCGAGCGGCACCTGGATCAGCGGGTCGCCGGCCTGGTGGTGATCGCACCGGTGAAGTCCGCGGACGACGCCCTCGAGGGCATGCCCGCCGGGGTGCCGCTGGTGACCATCGACGGTGATCCGCAGCGGTCGCACACTCTGGTGACCGTGGATCAGGCGGCCGGGGCGCGCGCCGCGACCCGGCATCTGCTCGCCGCCGGGCACCGTACGGTCTGGCACATCTCCGGCCCGCCGGAGTGGTACGACGCGGCCTGGCGCATCGAGGGCTGGCGGGCCGCGCTGCACGAGGCCGGCGCCGAGGTGCCGCCGCTGGTGAACGCCGACTGGTCGGCGGCCTCCGGCTACGACGCGGGCCGGATGCTGGCGCGGATGCCCGAGGTGACCGCGGTCTTCGCGGCCAACGACCACCAGGCGCTCGGCCTGCTGCGGGCGTTCAGTGAGCACGGCCGCCGGGTGCCGCACGACGTGAGCGTGGTCGGCTTCGACGACGTGCCGGAGGCGGCCTTCTTCATCCCGCCGCTGACGACCGTGCGGCCGTCCTTCGACGCGGTCGCCCAGGCCGGCCTCGACCTGCTGCTGGCCCAGATCACCGACCCCGCCACGCCGCCGAACCGCGTGGTCATCGCCCCGTCGCTGGTGGAACGGGCCAGCGTGGCCCCACCTGCCTGAACGGTTTCATCAAGGTTGCCGCGTTGTAACCACAGAGCCGTTGACATCGGAAATGTTAGCGCTCACACTCGATCCCACGCCGCCTGTCGTGTGGTCTGTGACACGCCGGCGCAACGCCGGATCCCCCTTCCCGGAGGTATTCAGTCATGCCCGTCGCTCCGTCCGAGACCTATGTGATCGGCGTCGACTTCGGCACCCTCTCCGGCCGGGCCGTCGTCGTCCGGGTGTCCGACGGCACCGAGCTCGGCTCGGCCGTCCACGAATACCCGCACGCCGTGCTCACCGAGGCCCTGCCCGACGGCACCCCGCTCGGCCACGACTGGGCGCTGCAGGTGCCCGGCGACTACGTCGAGGTCCTCCAGCAGGCGGTGCCCGCCGCGGTGC
>NZ_JBEZGQ010000379.1:0-7307 GCF_040650095.1 Actinoplanes sp. NPDC048791
ACCGGGTGCCGCTGATCCGGGCCAGGTCGGCGGCGGCCGGCGGCGGATCGGTCCAGCCGGCCAGGGCGTCGATGGTCACCGGGCCGGTGGACAGGCCGCTCACGTCGATCGGCCGGTAGCGCCGGGCGTCCAGGTCGAGCTCCGGATCGCTGATCAGCTGCACCGTGTCCGCCGGCCCGGGCAGCAGGATCACCAGGGCGTCGGCGCCCAGCACGTGCCGGGCGCTGCGGCAGTAGCGCTGCCAGATCCGGTGCGCGGGCTCGGCCGGCGGGGCCGCCAGCAGGCTGCGCATGAGGCCGTACGCCGCACCCCACGACCAGATCCGCCGCAGCCAATGCGGTGGCATGAAGGCCAGCAGGTACATCAGCGCCGACACCACCGCGACCGAGCGGGCCAGCACCGTGACCTCCGCCCCGGCGAACAGGAGCACCAACCCGAACAGCAGGGTGCCCACGGCGGCGCACCACAGCCGGATCCGGGCCGCGCCGCCCCGGCGCCGGGCGTCCGCCGCCAGCAGCGCCGCGGCGACCGCCTCCACCACGAAGAACAGCAGCACCGTGGGCCACACCACGCGTTCGGGCAGTGGCGGCGGGACGACCAGGACGGGAACGGCGGAGGCGAGCCACGCGGCGAACGCGCCCCACATGACCCACAGCGGTACCGGCCGCATCCGGCTCACCAGCCGCAACGTGCAGAGCGGCTGCCCCAGCAGCACCGCGGTGATCAGCGCGACCGCGGCGCGCGGCGGCTCACCCATGGTCAGCCGGAGCACGCCCAGGACGAACAGCATGGCCACCGACGCGAAGATCAGCATGACGTCGCGCAGCAGCGGATCCCGCCGGCGCGCGTAGCCCACCGCCGCGCGCACGAAGATCAGCACGAACACGGCCGTGACCGCGAGAGCCGCCATCAGATCTCCTGTGCCGCTTCCACCTGCTGGTGCATCACCTCATCCTTGATGACGGCGGGCCCGGCCGAAGTGGGTTCGCGTCGATGCATCGGCCGGCGGGTGCATCCAACCGGGCGCCGGCCGCCGAAGTTTCTGCGAACGGCAATCCGACGAGGAGACGAGGTCACACGTGTCGGCCACCCCGGAAACCGAGCACCAGCAGCAGCGACGGACCGCGCCGGACATCACCGAGTACCTGCAGACGGCGGTCTGGGACCTGGCGTACACCGGTGCGCTGCCGCCGGAGGAAGCCCTGCGGCTGCACCACGCCGCGCAGATGCTGCTCTCCGCAAGCGAGCAGCTCGTCCACGCCAGCCTCGGCGCCGGCGCGGCACCACCGGCGGACACCGACGGCCTGGCGGACGCCCCGGGGATGACCCGGCTGCTGCTCGCCCTGGTCGCCTTCACCCGGCTCGACGCCGTGGAACGCGGCCGGCTGGCCCCGGACCTGGCCCGCTCGGCCCGCTCGACGCTGCGCCGGGAACGCGCCGAGGCGATCAGGCTGACCGGCTGGTCGGTGGCCGACCTGGCCCGCGAGTACGGCATCTCCCCCGGCGCCGTCCGCGCCGCCATGATGGAGGATCAGGCCCAGTAGAACGCCGGGCTATCCGGCCAGCTGGAAGTGCCAGACCATCAGAGCGGGCGTGTCCCCCCAGGCTGCCGCCGCGGCCGCCGGGACGATGCCCAGCAGCGACCACGGCCAGTCGTCCCACGGGCCGGGGTCGATCGTCTCCGGCACGGTCCCGGTCGCCTCGCCGGTCCCGCGGGCGGGCTCCTCGCACCGGCGCACCTGCAGGCCCAGCGGCAGGGCGGCCGCCAGATAATCCGCGGCCCGGTGCCGGTACGCCGGCAGGAGCCCCGGTTCACCGCCGGCCGACCGCACCCGTGGCACCGAGCCCAGCGCGACCAGCTCCTGGTGCACGTCCGTGATCACCAGGTGACCGCCCGGGCGCAGCACCCGGGCGAACTCGCCGAAGGCCGGCCCCAGCTCGTCGAGGTGGACCAGCGCCAGCGCGCACACGATGACGTCGGCGTGGTCGTCCGGCAGTGGCAGGCTGTGCAGGTCGCCCTGCCGGAACTCGGCCGCCGGCACCCGGGTGCGGGCCTGCTGGAGCATGTCGGGTGAGCTGTCCACGCCGATGACCCGGTGGCCGCGCCCCGCCAGGTGCTCGGCGTGCCGGCCGGTGCCACAGGCCGCGTCCAGGGCGACGCCCGCCGGGAGCCCGTCGAGGATCTCGTGCACGAGGGCCTCCTCGGCGGGGAACAGGCCGTTGCCCGGCTCGTCGTAGGTCCGCGACCAGACCCGGTATCCCGCCACGGTGTCCACCCGGCTTGCCGTGACGCCCTCGCCGCGCAGCTCGGCGCTGTCCAGCAGCCGGCGGATCTCGGCGATGCGGGCCTCGGCGAACGCCCGGTCGTGGTCGCCGGCGAAGGCGCGCAGCAGGGCGACACCCTCGAGGCCGAGCAGGTACGCCAGCGGGTGCTGATAGATCATGGCGGGACGCTAGCCGACCGCCGGCGCCGGCACCTACCGATTTACCGGGTGGCCAGATACCCCTCGGCCGCCGTACGCAGGCGGGCATGCACACCGTCGTAGGCCGTCGCCGGGCCCAGGTACCGCTTGTCGACCTTGGCGAGCATCGTGTAGTTCGGGTCGCAGACGTTGCCCACCGGGGCCTCGCCCGCCTGGCTGAGCAACTGGTACGCGTCCAGCAGATCCAGCCCCACCAGCCCGGCCGTCCAGGTCACCAGGTCGTGCTGGCTGATCCGGTACGCGTCCTCCAGCGGCCGCGCCGAGCCGGCGGACATCAGCGCGGTGTCGCTCTCCAGCCGCGGTGTCGGCGTCTCGGCCCCCTTGATCACGTCGACGATCACCGTGGTGTTCATCGCCGACTCCACCCCGGTGCCGCAGACCTCACCGTGGCCCTGCCGGCAGTGCCCGTCGCCGAGGGCGAACAGCGCGCCGCTCACGTTCACCCCGAAGTACGCCGTCACCCCCGCGCGCAGCTCCGGACTGTCCATGTTGCCGCCGTGCACGTCGGGGACGATCGTCATCCGGCTCTCGAAGGCGGCGGGCGCGACTCCGGCCGTACCGTGCATGGGGTCCAGGGGAAGCTCGACGCTGTAGTCGCCGCGCCGGGCCCGGTAGCGCACCGTGCCCGCGGCGACGTCGACGTCGTAGCGCCAGACCAGTTCCTCCAGCGGCGGGTGCAGCATGGCCGTGGTGTGCGTGGCGGTCAGCGCGCCGAAGTGCGGGAACGTCGTGGACACGGCCCAGTCGCGGGCCGGCACGATCTCGGCGAAGTGCACCGCCAGGGTGTCACCGGGCTCCGCGCCCTCGACGAAGAACGGCCCGGTGACCGGGTTGAGGAACGGGAACTCGCACACCTGCGACGGCAGGTCACCGACCTCGCGCACCCGGCCGCCGAAGCAGTCCTCGGTGTAGAGCTCGAGGACCGTGCCCGGCCGCACGCGGCGCACTGGCTCGCGCCCGCCGAAGGTGTAGGCGAGCTCCTCCGGGCGAGGACGGTAGCTGAGCACCTCGGTCATGGATTCTCCTTCTCGCTCGGCTCGGCCAGGCCGGCCAGCACCGGGCGGCGGCCGGTGGCGTAGAAGACGGCCAGCACCACCAGGCCGAGGCCGAGCCAGACGAACCCGAGCACCTGGGCCGCCACCTTGGCGTTGATCACCACGTACAGCAGGATCAGGAAGCCGATCACCGGCACCACGAGGTGGCGCAGCCAGTCGCGGCTGCCGCGGCGCACCACATAGTGGATCACCACGGCCACGTGCAGCGCCAGGAACGCGGTCATCGCACCGAAGTTGACCAGCGTGGACAGCAACGAGATGCCGTCGTCGCGGGCGGCCATGGCCAGACCCAGGGCGAGCGACACCGCGGCGACCAGCAGGGTGGCGTTGGCCGGCACCTTGTGGCGTTGGTTGATCCGGGCCAGGAAGGACGGCATCTGCCGGTCGCGGGCCATCGCGTACAGCAGGCGGCTGGTCGCCGCCTGCGCGACCAGCGAGTTGGCGAAGCCCCAGGCGATGGCGGTGGCCAGCGCGGTGAGGCCGGCCAGCCAGCCGCCGCCGGCGGCCCGGGCCGCGTCGTAGAAGGCGGTCCCCTCCGGGTCGCCGTCGGCCAGGAGACCGGGCGCATCCGGTACGAGCAGCGACGCCACCCAGGTCTGCACGATGAACAGGGCGCCGGCCAGCACCAGCGCGCCGACCATGGCCCGGCCGATCCGGCGCGCCTCGACCCGGCTCTCCTCGGCGAGCATGGAGATGCCGTCGAAGCCCAGGAACGACAGCACCGCGATCGACACCGCGCCGAAGACCACGGACCAGGAGAACGTGTCGGCGTTGAAGAACGGGCTGAACGAGAAGCCGTCGCCCTTCCCTTGCAGCAGCGCGGCCACGCCCACCACCAGGAAGATCACCAGCACGATCAGCTCGGCGACGAGCATCACCCGGTTGACCTTGGCGGTCATCTGGATGCCCAGATAGTTGACCACCGTGTTGACGGCCACGAACGCGACCAGCCAGAGCCACACCGGTACGGCCGGGACCAGCGAGTTCATCGCGACGCCGGCGATCAGGTAGAGCAGCCCGGGCACCAGCACGTAGTCGAGCAGGATGACCCAGCCGGCCAGGAAGCCGACCGGGGCGGCGATGCCCCGGCCGGCGTAGCTGTAGACGGAACCGGCCATCGGGAAGGCGCGCACCATCTGGGCGTACGACAGGGCGGTGAACATCATCGCCACCATGCCGACCACGTAGGCCAGCGCGACCATGCCGCCGGAGCCGCTGTACACGCTGCCGAAGATGCCGAAGGGTGCGATCGGCACCATGAAGATGAGCCCGTAGATCAGCAGGTCGGTGAAGGTCAGCGACCGGCTGAGCTCCTGGCGGTACCCGTACTTCTCGAGTCCGGCGGTGGCCGGTCCCTCCGGTGGCTGCGTCACGGCGTGCCTCCTAGACCCGGGCCTCCTCGACCTGTCCGGGCCGGAGGCTACCCATATCTACCGGCACCTATGCGTCAGGCGCCCGCCGATCGGCCGCTGATGGCCAGGATCTCGTACGGGTACGGCAGCCGCCGCTCGCTCGCCGCGGTCAGCGCCGCGCTCAGCGCGGGGTCCAGGTCCCACCCGGTCGCCCCCAGATTGGCCTCCAGCTGCGCGAAGGTCCGCGCGCCGATGACCGGGGCGGTCACGTGCGGCTGTCGCAGCAGCCAGTTCAGCGCGACCTGGGCCGGCGACCGGCCCGATTCGCGGGCCGCGGCGTGCAGCACGTCCAGGACCGTCCAGGTATGCTCGTTGTCGTAGTTCTGCCAGCGTTCCTGCCAGTTCTCCTGCTGCCCGGCCTCGGCGATCCGGGTGCCCGGCAGCGGCTCCCGCACGCCGCGGTGGTACTTGCCGGAGAGCCAGCCGCCCCGCAGCGGCGACCACGGCAGGAAGCCCAGCCGCTGCTCGCCCGCGAGCGGCAGCAGTTCCCACTCGGCCTCCCGGTCGAGCAGGTTGTACAGCGCCTGGATGGCCACGAACGGCTCGCGCCCGTGCCGGCCGGCCAGGTCGAGCGCCTGCTGCACGTGCCGCACGGACCAGTTGCTGACCGCCAGGTGGCGGACCTTGCCGCTGGTCACGAGGTTGTCCAGGGTGCGGACCACCTCCTCGACACCGGTGGCCGGGTCCCAGCCGTGCACGTGGTAGACGTCGATGTGGTCGGTGCCGAGCCGGCGCAGGCTGGCCTCGACGGCCGTACGGAGGTGCTTGCGGCCGAGCCCCTCCCGATTGCCGCCCGGCCCCCAGCGGACCTTGGTCGAGACGACGACGGACTGCCGGTTCCGGCCCTTGAGCCAGCGCCCGACGATCTCCTCCGACAGCCCCCCGTTGTAGGCGTCGGAGGTGTCGACGAACGTGCCGCCCACCTCGGCGAAGTGATCCAGCATCCGGGCGCTCAGGGCCTCGTCGGACTCCCGGCCGAAGCCCATCGCACCGAGGCAGAGCTCGCTGACGGCCAGGCCGGTCCCACCCAGAAATCGGTATCGCATGCCGACCACGCTAGGAGGGAACCGGCCCGGCCACAGGGGCCAATCCGTGCCCGATTTCCTGGGCCACTTACCCGTGACCGGATCGTGCCGTGTGCGACGGACCGGGATGTCATACCTGCGTGCTAGACATGCTGCTTGTGACTACTCCGACCCATGAGATCAGCACCCGGACCACGCCCGGCGGCGTCCTGCACGTGCGCCTGGCCGGCGACTTCGACATGAGCGTGGCCGCCGAGCTGTCCGATGCTCTGGTGCGCGCGGCCCGGGCCCCGGGCGTCCGGGAGGTCATGGTCGACCTGCGGCGCACCGAGTTCCTGGACTCGCACGGGATCGCCGGGCTGCTGGCCGGCTACGAGGCGGCGCAGCGGGCCGGGCGGCGGTTCGGCGTGACCAACGCCGAGGGCATGGTGCGGCAGGTCCTGCAGATCACCGGCCTGGCCGAGGTGCTCTGCGTCGACGGACCCCGGGCGAGCTGACGGTGGACGGGCCGGCTCGGGGCGGGCCGGCTCAGAGCTCCGCATCGGTCACGGGGAAGGACGCCCAGATGTGCTTGGTCGTCGCGGTGGCGTACCAGCAGAGGTCCAGCGCCAGGGTGCGGACGATGTGCAGCCCCCGGCCGCCCACCCCGGCCAGGTGGATGCCGGCCAGCTGGGGCACTCCGGCCACGTCCTGATCCGCGACGTCGACGAGAAACCGCCCGTCGCAGCGCAGCAGGTGGACGACGGCCGGCGGGCGCCCGTGACGCAGGGCGTTGCTGGCGAGCTCGGTGGCAACCAGGACGACCCGGTCGGCGACCTCGTCGGTCGCGGCCGGATCGACCAGGCGGTGCGCGGACAGGGCATCGCGCAGACCGAGGCGCAGGGGCCGCAGTTCGTCGCCGTGCGAGAGTGACCACTGCTCCAGCTCCACGGCCTGCGCGGGCGGCGGCGACGTCCGCAACAGACTCATGGGCTGCCTGATTGCCCCTGGGGATCTTGTGGAAACATCCCTGCCGATTTGCCGCGGTCGATCGGCGGCCGATCAGGGCAGGACGCGGACGGCCAGCGTGCAGGTGTCGTCGTCCGGGCCGGCCGCCGGCAGCAGGTCCCGCAGGCGTTTGAGGGTCAGCTCGCCCGGCTCGGCCGACACCTCGGCCAGCGTGCGCAGCACCCGGTCGAGCAGGTCCCCGCCGTCGGGGTTGCGCCGCTCGACCAGCCCGTCGGTGTAGAACAGCACCAGGTCGTCCGGCCGGAGCTGGACCGTGACGACCGGATACCGGGCGTTGTCGGCCGCACCGAGCAGCACGCCGCGCGGCAGGGGCAGCTCCTCGGC
>NZ_JBEZGQ010000380.1:0-7302 GCF_040650095.1 Actinoplanes sp. NPDC048791
CGGTGCCCGACCACCCGGATGTCCTCGACCTCGCGGTCGCCGGTGGCCTGCCAGGCGTCCAGCAGCGCGTCGAGGACCGGGTAGAGCTTCTCCTCGGCAGTACGCCGCGATCATCGCCTCGCCGGACCGGACCGCCGGGCTGCGCGGGGTGACCGCACCCACTGTGGTCGTGCACGGTGCCGACGACCCGCTGATCACCGTCACCGGTGGCGAGGCGACCGCCGCCGCTGTGCCGGGGGCCGAACTGGTCGTCATCGACGGCATGGGGCACGACCTGCCCCGCACATTGTGGCCCCGCATCATCGACGCGATCGCGGCCAACGCGCGGCGCGGTGTCATTAACCGGCCGTCGCTCCATTAACGACCGTTGAGGCGCGGCGCATTCCGGAATGGCGTCGTGGGCGCACTGTGATCATGCCATTACCCGGTGGCGTCGGACGCGCGGTTCCGGCCGGAAGCACGCCGGAAACATTTGCGTCGTCAATGGTTTGCCCCACGCGGTCGGGCCGGCGTTGCGAAGGGGGGTCCCGGCCGCGTCCGCCCACCGGTTGCGACCTGGCAATTCTGGTCCGCGAATGGCTATTCGCCCCTGGTCCGGAAAGCCATTCCTCACCCCTCGTTCATCCGGTGTCCACCGCCGGCGTTCCCAGCTGCCGGTAGCCGAACGGCAGGTGGGAACGCTTCCAGTCAAACGAGACGCGGATCTCAGCAGACCAGGAAACGGCCCCACCCCGGTCGCCCGTTCGGTGGAGAGGTGTAGTACCTTCGTCCTTCCGGCAGCGACGGATGTCTCCGCACGGCTGCTGTCGAGGGCCGATTCGGCTGATACCTCGCGTATCCCGTAATGTCAGATCGGGGCTTGAAATCAGCGCCGTGATCATGCCATTCCCGGGCCATTAATGAAGGCGATGTTTCGCGCGCCCGCCATTTTCGGCAACGATCCGGATGCGGCTGTGAAAAAACTGTCCGGTGACTTGAAATCACCGTGGTGCCGCGGGCTATTGTTTGCCCGCTGGTGGGGGTGGGGCCCACCACATTCCGAAAGGCAACGGGTTTTGGCTGCCGCCGTCATGATTGTGGTTTCGTTGGTGCTCGCGGGCTTCGCCGCGGTGACTCTCTGGTGGACGATGCACGCCTGGCGCACGCCGGAGACGCTCGCCTCGACCCGGTTCGCCGCGCCGGACGGGGAACACCGGCTGACGTTCAGTCTGCTGGTGCCCGCGCGGCACGAGCAGGCCGTGCTGGAGCACACCGTCCAGCGCCTGCTCGAGTCCACACACGAGGGCTTCGAGATCATCGTGATCGTCGGGCACGACGACCCGGAGACCGCCGAGGTGGCCCACCGCGTGGCCGCCACCGCGCCCGGGCGCATCCTCGTGGTGACCGACACCAACGAGCAGAAGAACAAGCCGCGCGCGCTCAACACCGCGCTGCCGTACTGCCGCGGCGACGTGGTCGGGGTCTTCGACGCCGAGGACCAGGTGCACCCGCAGCTGCTGGAGCACGTCGACCACGCGTTCCGGTCCACCGACGCCGACGTGGTGCAGGGCGGCGTGCAGCTGATCAACTTCCACTCCAGCTGGTACAGCCTGCACAACTGCCTGGAGTACTTCTTCTGGTTCCGCAGCCGGCTGCACCTGCACGCCCGCAAGGGTTTCATCCCGCTCGGCGGCAACACCGTCTTCGTGCGTACCGACGTGCTGCGCGCGGCCAACGGCTGGGACGGCACCTGCCTCGCCGAGGACTGCGACCTGGGGGTGCGGCTGTCCAGCCGGGGCGCCAAGGTCGTGGTCGCGTACGACTCGGCCATCGTGACCAAGGAGGAGACCCCGGGCACGCTGACGTCGCTGCTCAAGCAGCGCACCCGGTGGAACCAGGGCTTCCTGCAGGTCTACCGCAAGGGGGAGTGGCGGCGGCTGCCGGAGTTCGGCCAGCGGATGCTCGCCCGCTACACCCTGACCCAGCCGTTCCTGCAGGCCTTCTCGGGCATCGTCATCCCGATCGGCATCGCCATCGCGATCTGGGCCCAGCTGCCGGTCTTCGTGGCGCTGATCACCTTCGTGCCGGTCATCCCGATGGCCGCCAACCTCGTCTTCCAGACGGTCGGCCTGCGCGACTTCGGTCTCCAGTACGGCCTGCGCACCCGCTGGCACCACTACGCCCGGCTGATCCTCGGCGCCTTCCCGTACGCACTCGTGCTGGCGGTGGCGGCGCTGCGGGCGGTCTGGCGTGAGTACACCGGCAAGCGCAACTGGGAACTGACCGCGCACACCGGCGCGCACCTGACCAAGCAGCCCGTCAAGGCCGAGAGTGGTGTCGCCGCATGAGCATCGCCGAAGCGCCGACCCAGGTCATCATCCTGCCCGACGTACCCGTGCAGCCGGAGCCCCGGCCCGCGCCGGTCCGGCGCTCGCGCACCGACCTGTACGTGGTCGGCGGGCTGGCGGCCGTGGTCCTGTTCTTCATGGCCTGGAACATCACCGGCTTCCCGACCGCCACCGACGACGAGGGCACCTACCTCGCCCAGGCGTGGGCGGTGCAGAACGGCCAGGGCCTGGCCCACTACACCTACTGGTACGACCACCCGCCGCTCGCTTGGATCCAGCTCGCCGGCCTGGCCTGGCTGCCGGCCCTGTTCTTCCCCGATCTGATCGCCGTGGCCGCCGGCCGGATCGCGATGCTGCCGGTCGTCGCGGCCAGCCTGGTCCTGGTCTACGTGATCAGCCGGCGGCTGGACTTCTCCCGCTGGGCGGCCGCGCTCGCGCTGCTCACCTTCGGGCTGTCCCCGCTGTCCATCACCATGAACCGGCAGATCTACCTGGACAGCTTCGCCGTCGCCTGGATGCTCGCCGCGCTGGCCCTGGCCCTGTCGCCACGCAAGCACCTGTGGCACTACGCCGCCGCCGGGGCCGCGACCGCGGTGTCGGTGCTGTCCAAGGAGACGATGCTGCTCACCGCCCCGGCGGTGCTGGTGGCGATGTGGCAGAACGCCGCGAAGACGTCCACCCGGCCGTGGGCCTTCGGCGGTTACACCAGTGGCATCGTGCTGGTCGGCGTCTTCTACCCGCTCTACGCCCTGCTGCGCGGTGAGCTGTTCCCCGGCGAGGGGCACGTCTCGCTCATCGGCGCCTGGCAGTTCCAGCTCATGTCGCGATCGGGCTCCGGCACGGTCTTCGACGAGGGTTCCGGCTCGCACTCGCTGATCACCTCGTGGCTCTACTACGACACGGTGATCCTGGCCGCCGGGCTCGTGGCCACCGTGATCGCGTTGGCCGTGCGGCGGCTGCGGGCGCCCGCGATCGCCGCGACCATCCTGGCGGTGGTCGCCCTGCGTCCCGGCGGTTACCTGCCGGCCATGTACGTGGTGCAGATCCTGCCCTTCTTCGCCATCGTCATCGCCGGCGTGACCGACGAGGGCGTACGGCTGCTCAAGCCGCAACGGTCCTGGTGGCGCTGGGCGATCCTCGCCGTGGCGGCGGTGACGGCGCTGACCCTGGTGCTGCCCCGCTGGTACGTCGGCGACCGCCGCGCCCTGACCACCGACGACAACGCCCAGTACGTGGCCGCGGCGACCTACCTGCGCGACGAGCTGCCGGACCCCGAACGGGCCACCATCGTGGTCGACGACGTGCTCTGGATCGACTGCGTGGACGCCGGTTTCCAGCGCGAGAAGGTCATCTGGTTCTACAAGCTCGACCTCGACACCGCGGTCGCCGAGACGCTGCCCGACGGCTGGCGCGACGTCGACTACATCGTGTCCACCCCGGCCCTGCGCCAGGATCCCGGCTCCCTGCCCACGGTGACCAAGCTGCTCACGAACTCCACGCCGATCGCGACGTTCGGTCCCGAGGACGGACGCATCGAGATCCGCCGGATCGACAAGGAGAAGCCATGACACTCACTGCCGGAGGACGTGCGTCGGGCCGGGTCCGGATGATGCCGGGCGCGATCGGCGAGGTGCAGGTGGCGACGTCGCTGCGGCAGACCGTCGTCATCCCCACCTTCAACGAGCGGGAGAACATCGCCGCTCTGCTGGAACGGCTCGTCGCGGTGCTGCCGGAGAGCGACACCGAGATCGTCTTCGTGGACGACAGCACCGACGACACCCCCGACGTGATCCGGGCCGCCGCGCACACCTGCCCGATCCCGATCACCGTGCACCACCGCGAGCACAGCACCGGCGGCCTCGGCGGCGCGGTCGTCGAGGGCATGCGGCTGGCCCGGGGCGCCTGGATCGTGGTCATGGACGCCGACCTGCAGCACCCGCCGGAGATCGTGCCGGACCTGATCGCGGCGGGCCTGCGCGACGGCGCCGACCTGGTGATCGGCACCCGGTACGCGGGCGGCGGCACGACCGACGGCCTCTCCGACGGCTACCGCAAGTTCATCTCGGGCGGTTCCACCTTCGCCACCAAGATGATCTTCCGTAACTCGCTGCTCCAGGTCAGCGACCCGATGAGCGGGCTGTTCGCGGTGCGCACCAGCTCGCTGCAGGTCGACGAGCTGCGGCCGCTGGGCTACAAGGTGCTGCTGGAGCTGGTGGTCCGCAACCGGCCCGGCCGCATCGTCGAGGTGCCGTACACGTTCCAGCAGCGGCACGCGGGCGAGTCCAAGTCGACGATGGCCGAGGGCGTGCGTTTCCTCAAGCACCTGGCCATCCTGCGCTTCGGCGCGGAACGCACCCGGATGCTGGCCTTCGCCCTGATCGGGGTGTCCGGCCTGCTGCCCAACCAGGTCGCGCTGTGGTTCCTGGCCCACGTGGCCGGGGTGCACTACCTGGCGGCGGCCGTGCTGGCCAACATGATCGCGGTCGGCTGGAACTTCGCCCTGACCGACTCCCTGCTCTACCGCAACCGCCGGCACCGCAGCCTGGCGAGCCGGCTCACCCGCTTCTTCCTGATGGGCAACGCCGACCTGCTGCTGCGGATCCCGCTGCTGGCCCTGCTCGTCGACGGCCTGCACGTCGGCGTGCTCGTGGCCAACCTGATGACGCTCGTGACGTCCTTCGTCGTGCGCTTCCTCACTCTCGACAAGGTCATCTACCGGGCCAAGCCCAGGGCCACCGCTTTGGAGAACGCATGAACCGTCGTCCCCTGCCCCTGCTGAGCCGGCGTGACCGGGTCCGGATCGCCCAGGTCGTCATCATCACGCTGGTGCTCGTCCTGGCCGTGCCCGGCAAGTCCTTCGCCGGGGCCAACCTGCTGAGCAACCCCGGCCTCGAGGTCGTCGACTCCACCGGCTTCCCGGTCTGCTGGGAGCAGTCCGGCTGGGGTGACAGCACCCACAAGTACGAGGTGACCCACACGGCGCCGCACAGTGGCGCGAACGCCATGAAGGTCACCGTCTCGGCCATCACCAGTGGCGACCGCAAGGCGCTGATGTTGGAGAACCCGTCCTGCGCGCCGAACGTCACGCCGGGCCACCAGTACGACGTCTCGACCTGGTACAAGACCACCACGCCGAACACGGTCATGACCATGTTCCGGCACGACGTGGCCCAGGGCTGGGTCTACTGGACCGATCTGGCCACGCTGACCACCACCACCGCCTGGAAGCAGAAGACGGTCCGCACCCCGCCGGTGCCGGCCAACACTGACCAGGTCGTCTGGGGCGTGACCATCTACGGTGTCGGCACGCTGCAGACCGACGACTACGCGATGGTGGACGCCACCCAGGCCGCGCCCGGCACCTCGTGCAGCGCGGGCCCCGCCTGCACGGCCGGCGCCTGGCAGGTCATGCCGTTCAACTCGCCGGTGCGCGGCATCCACGCCGTGGTGCTCAAGAACGGCAACGTGCTGCTGGTGGCCGGCTCCGGCAACGACCCGGCCGCTTTCGCCGCCGGCACCTTCAAGACCGCGGTCTACAACCCGCGCAACGGTACGTTCGCCAACGTGCCGACTCCGGCCGACCTGTTCTGCTCCGGCCACGTCCAGCTGGCCGACGGCCGGGTGCTGATCATGGGCGGCAACAAGGACTACCCGGCCGCCGACGGCAGCCACGGCTACAAGGGCCTGAAGGACTCGTACATCTTCGACCCGGACACCATGGCCTACAGCAAGGTCAACGACATGACCGCCGGGTCCTGGTACCCGTCGGCCACGGTCCTGGGCAACGGCGACGTCATCTCGCTCGGCGGTCTCGGCGAGGACTCCGGCGGCACCGTCGCGACGCAGTACTTCAAGAACAGCGAGCAGCGCTGGCTCGGGCTCAACGAGGCCAACCAGACCTGGAGCTTCTGGGGCCTGTACCCGTCGATGGTGCTGATGCAGGACGGCCGGCTGTTCTACACCGGCAGCCACGTCTTCGGCAACGGCCTGCCCGGCACCGGCTCTTCGATCTACGACTACAACGCCAACACCATCACCCCCGTCACCGGCCTGCAGCGCAAGGACGAGCGGGACCAGTCGATGAGCGTGCTGCTGCCCCCGGCCCAGGACCAGCGGGTGCTGACCATCGGCGGCGGCAACATCGACAGCAACCCGGACGCCAACCGGCTCACCGACCTGATCGACCTCAAGCAGGCCACCCCGGTCTACAAGCCCGGTCCGCTGCTGCCCAGCGGCAAGATGACCGGCGGGGTCGCGCAGACGGCCGCACAGGGAAAGATGTACGTCTCGGCGGTGCTGCTGCCCGACGGCAAGGTCTTCGAGACCGGCGGCGCGCTGCACAACCGGGCCGACCCGGTGTACGAGGCGTCCATGTTCAACCCGGCCACCAACACCTTCACCCCGGGCATGGCCACCGACCCGGTGCCGCGCGGCTACCACTCGTCGGCGTTCCTGCTGCCGGACGGGCGCGTCATGTCCGTCGGTGACAACCCCGGCGACGGTACGTTCGACATGCGCGTCTCGGTGTACTCCCCGCCGTACCTGTTCAAGGGCGGGCGGCCGCAGATCCTGAGCATGGCCGGGGCGCAGTGGCCGTACGGCACCACCAAGCAGATCACCGTGGACGGCCCGATCCTCAAGGCCTCGCTGATCCGCCCGGAGGCCGTGACCCACTCCAGCGACCCCAACCAGCGCTACGTCGACCTGCCGATGACCGTCACCGGCAACACGATCGGCCTCAACCTGACGAGCAACCCCAACCTGGCCCCGCCCGGCTGGTACATGCTCTATGTCGTCGGCACCAACGGCGTCCCGTCGGTCGCCCAGTGGGTGCAGGTCAAGTGACGCGCGTCCGCCGCAGCGTGCTGGCGCTGGCCGTACTCGGGGTGCTCGGCGTCGTGGCCGCCGGGATCTGGCTGGTCGCGGCGCCGGGGAAGCAGGACGCTGCCCCGGTGGCCGCGCCGGCCCCCCGGCC
>NZ_JBEZGQ010000381.1:0-7298 GCF_040650095.1 Actinoplanes sp. NPDC048791
CGGCGCGGCCCTCGGTGACGTTGTGGTTCAGGAGTCAGCTCAGGCGGGACGCCAGGGCCAGCACGTCGAGCGACTCGAGCGCCGCGCGGTGGCCGGCCGCGCGGGCGGCGATCAGGTCGGCGTGGATCTCGGCGCGCCGTTGCTCGGCCGCGCCGATCAGGTGCAGGCCGAGGTGCAAAGTCCAGAACAGCCAGGACAGCGTGCCCATGACGAGTTGCACCGCTGAGTAGGCCAGCGCCAGGACGCCTTCCAGGCCGCGGTCCACGGCGTCGCCGGGCGGGAGGGTGGTGTACTGCGCCAGCCGGCCGAAGACCGTACGCGCGGGCATCGTCACCAGCGTGCGCAGCGAGTCGTCGTGCTTGAGGTGGCCGAGCTCGTGGCCGATCACGGCGACCTGATGCTGATCGTCCAGCGCGAGCAGCAACGGCACGCCGAGCCGCAGTACCCGGGTGCGCCTCAGGCCGACGACCGCGGCTGAGGCGTTCCAGCGCAGGTCCGCCACGATGACGTGCGGCCGCGGGGCGCCGGTGGCGTCCGCGATCCGGCTGACCAGCGCGGCAACGGCCGAGTCAGCGGGCAACGTCCAGCCACCGTCCACGGCGTGTCCGAGGCGGCCGAGCCGCGGTCGCAGCAAGACGGCGAGTCCGATCAGCACGCCACCGAGCAGGATCGGCGGCAGCAGCCTGCCGGTGGCGATCAGCCAGACCCCGATGCCGGCCGTGACCAGCAGGCCCGCCGTCAGCAGCACGGACACCGCGACGAGCACGACGAAACCGGCGGTCGCCCGGCGTGAGACAGCACTTTCGCCCAGCGCGACCAGGGCCCGCCCGGCCCGGAAGCCGGCGCGGCGGTCGAGGCGGGCGACCGCACGCGCGGCCCAACCGCCGTCGACCGGCGCGAAAGCGTCGAGATTCCACTCACAGCGTCCACACCACGGCGCGGCATCCTCGAAGACGGTCAGGTCTCCCGCGCACTCGGGACAGGCGTTCTGCACCGCGGCATTAGATCATCCCGGCACCGGTGGCCGGGGACCGCAAGCGACGGCCGCGAATGTCAGGACGCCAGATGGGGTGAGGGATGCGGCGAGGGCTGCGAAGGAATCGTCGCGGTGAGCAGATGAACAGGCCCGGGCTGACCGAACAGATAACCCTGTCCGAGATGACACCCCAGAGCGGCAAGGGCATGAGCACGAGCAGGCGTCTCGATCCCCTCGGCCACGACAGCGATCCCCAGCTCAGCGCAGATAGCCAGGACAGAACGGCACAGAGCCCCGGCCCGCTCCGGCGACACGTCCACATCGGTCAGGGTGGAGTCCAGCTTCACGATGTCCACCGGCAGTGAATGCAACTGCGCCAAAGCGTTGTAGCCGCTGCCGAAGTCGTCCAGGGCCACCCGTACCCCGCGCCGGCGCAGCCGCTCCGCGACCTCGATCGCGCGGGGCATGTCCGGGATGCGGCGGGTCTCGGTGATCTCCACGACCAGCCGGGACGGCCGTACGTTGTGCCGTTCCAGCGCCTGGGCCACCGCCTCCTCCAGCCCGTGCTGCCCCAGCCGGGCCGCCGAGACGTTGACGTGCACGTCGATCGGCCGGCCGTACGTGTTCGCCAGCCCGGCCGCGTCCGCGCAGGCCCGGTCCAGCACGAAGTCGTCGATCGCCGCGACCAGTCCGGTGCGTTCCGCGACCGTCACGAACACGTCCGGGTCGACCGGCCCGGCCACCGGGTCGGTCCAGCGGGCCAGGGCTTCCACCGCGACGATCGCGCCGTCGCTGAGCCGGACGATCGGCTGGTAGTAGACCTCGAAGCCGGCCGCCGCCGGGGCGCCGGACAGGGCCCGGGCCAGCAGGTGCGGCAGGTCCGCGTTGGGTCCGCCGTCCGCGCCGCCGGAGTAGCGGGCGAGGGCGTTCTTGCCGCGGCGTTTGCTGACGTACATCGCCGCGTCCGCCCGGCGCAGCAGCGTGTCCGCGGACAGCTCCGGGTCGCCCGGCTCGGGCACGACCAGGCCGAGGCTGGCGCTGATGCCGACCGTGTGGCCGTCGATGACGAACGGTTCGCGCAGGGCCGCCAGGATGCGGTGGCCGGCCGGTTCGGCGTCGGCGGCGCGGTGGTCGAGCAGCACCGCGAACTCGTCGCCGCCGAGCCGGGCCACCAGGGCGCCGGGGCCGACCGCGGCGACCAGCCGGTCGCCGATCGCGCGCAGCAGCCGGTCGCCCATGGCGTGGCCGAAGCTGTCGTTGATGAGCTTGAAATCGTCCAGGTCGGCGAAGAGCAACGCCACCGGTACGCCGCGGTGCCTGTACGCGTCGAGGGCCAGCACCAGCCGCTCGCGGAACAGCGCCCGGTTGGCCAGGCCGGTCAGCGAGTCGTGGTAAGCCTGGTGGTGCAGTCGTTGCTGGCCTTCGGAGACGCGGGCGAGCAGCACCGTGTTGTCGACGATGGTGAACATCTGCCGGGCCACCACCAGCCCCAGCCCGAGCCAGCCGAGGTACGCCTCGTACGAGGTGAGCTGGCCACCGGCCCCGGTGCGCACCGCGATGACCACGCCGGTGGCGACCACCGGCACGTACGGCAGCAGCAGGTGCAGCCATTCCGCCTCGGCCTGTTCGTCCAGGCTGGGGTCGGCCAGCCCCGGGTTGCTGATCGCCGCGAGGGCGAGCAGCGCCGGACCGAGCAGGTAGCCTGCCGACTCGATCGGGGTGAGCACGCCGCTGCTCAGCTGGAGCAGCCGCAGGGAGTCGGAGACGCCCAGCGCCAGCATGGCCAGCGCGGTGAGCCGCAGTGGCACCCGCGCCGCCCGGGAGGCCGGCCGGGTGGCCAGCAGCAACAGGACCATGACCGCGATCAGCAGGTCGGCGATCGGGTACGCCGCCGCGAAGCCCACCACCCACGGGCTCTCCCCGACCTCGTGGAAGATCCGCCGGGGCACCGCCGACCAGACCAGCGCGAGCAGCGAGCCGGCGATCAGGACGCTGTCGATGACCAGCACGATCCGGTCCCGGCGCAGTGAGGCCTGCACCGGCCGGGGCAGGGCCATCGAGCCGGCGACCAGGGCCAGCACGGTGAAGACCGGCAGGAGCAGGACGCCGACGTCGGCCACGTCGGCCGCGACCGCCCGGGTCGGCTCGACCACGTCGCTGATGGTCCACCAGAGGCGGACGGCCGCGAAGCCGGCGAGGCCGGTGCCGAGCAGGATCCGCCAGCGGCGCCGGTGACCGGACCGGTCCCGCCCGGCGGCGAAGCAGACCACGGCGGCGAGCACCCCGGCCGCGCACTGGGCGGCGTCGGTGAAGAGTCGCTGGCCGGCTCCGGCGGGCACGGCGTACGTGCCGATCGCCGTGACGGCGGCGACGAGCGCCAGCGTCACGGCTGACTGTGCCGACAGCCGTCCCGTCGTCATCACCACCCGCAGCAGAGCCGCGGCTGGCCGTCCCGCGACCGGAGTAAGGTACCGCAGCCCCGGACCGTTGCGGGAAGCCCGCGGGGCCCCGGGATCACGCCGCTCAGTCGACGGCGACCAGATCGGCGACAATCACCGTGATGTTGTCCGGGCCGCCGCCCTGCAGAGCCAGATCGAGCAGCCGTTCGGCGCAGCTCTGCGGGGCGTCGCAGTCGAGCAGCTCGGCCTCGATCCGCTCGGCCGTGACCACGGTGGTGAGGCCGTCGCTGCACAGCAGCCAGCGGTCGCCCGGCTCGGGCTCGACGATCACGTACGACGGGCTGACCGGCTCGCCCTGCAGCGCCTGGGTGACGACCGCGCGGCGCGGGTGGCTGCCCGCCTCCTCCGGCCGGATAAGGCCCTGGTCGACCAGCATCTGCACGTACGTGTCGTCCTTGGTGAGCTGGTTGAGCCGGCCGTCGCGCAGCAGGTAGGCCCGGGAGTCGCCGACGTGGGCGAGGGCGGCCCGGTCGCCGGAGAAGATCACGGCGGTCAGCGTGGTGCCCATGCCCTGCAGGGCGGCGTCGGTGGCGACGGTCTCGGCGATCCGGCCGTTGGCCACCTCGAGCGCCTTGTGCAGCGCGTCCATCTGGCTGTCGTTGTCGATCGGCACGTCGAGGGAGGTCATCGCCTCGACGGCGAGGCGGCTCGCGACGTCGCCGGCGGCCATGCCGCCCATCCCGTCCGCGACGACGAGGAGCCGGTCACCGGCGTAGTAAGCGTCCTGGTTGTTGCTCCGGACGTGGCCTCTATCGGTGACGGCCGCCCACCGCAGGTGCAAGGTCATGGCGTGCAGCCTGCCAGGTCCGGTCCAACCTGTCTGCACGTGGTCGGCGGCGCGTCGCGACAAGCCGTGCGTACCCGTGCAAAACCGGAGGTCATCGCGGTCGCAGCGGGCGGCCGAGGCAGCGCGGGTCGACGTCGGTGACCGGCCGGGTGGGTGCGACCCATTCGAGCGCGGACTCGTCGATCGGCCAGCCGCGTACCGTGATCCGGCTGTTCTGGGTCCGGATCGGCTCCGGGCACAGGGTCTTGGACCGCACGTCGGCGTTGGGGATGAACAGCACCTCGCCGCCACGCCGCAGGATCGTGGTGGCGGTGTCGTCGACGGTGATCAGCTGGCCGCGGACGACCTCGACGGCGGCGCCCTCGGCCCCGATCTCCACGGCGCTGTTGGGCAGCACCGGCGCGCGCAGGAAGACCACGCCGATCACGAACGGGGCGACGATCATCGCGCCGACGGCCGGCCAGTGCGTGGCGAGCCGGGCGGCGCGGGGCGGGAGTGGCCCGGTGAGCAGCCAGCCGAGCAGCGACGGGGCGATCAGCAGGGCGGCGGTGCCGTACTCGCCGGCGGCCAGCGACATCCGGATGCCCGGCCGGACCCAGAGCAGGATCAGCAGGCCGAGCACGATCGGGATCACCAGGGTGACCACGGTCAGCATCCGGCGCTCGCCCGGGTAGCGCTGCACCGCGGTCAGCGCCAGGATCACGGCGACCAGCATGAGCAGGGTGGGCAGCAGGCGCAGCTGCCAGGTGAAGCCGGCCAGCGCCACCGCGACCGCCACCACCCAGTCCGGCATGCGCAGGGCGGTGAGCGCCAGCACCGAGCGGCGGGCAGCCTCCTCCTGGTCGGGTGAGCTGATCAGGAGCAGGCCGCCGAGGGCCCGCAGCACCAGCACGACCGCCGGGACGGTCCAGATCAGCGTGATGATCAGCGCGCTGATCATGCCGAGCGGGCTGATGTACTGGACCAGCAGCAGCATCGTCGGCAGGTCCTGCCGGCTCAGGTACCAGAGCCGGAGCACGAGCAGCACCAGCGGGAACGCGGGCAGCGCGGTGAGCACCCAGTTGAGCTGGTTGCGGCGCACCCGGCGGGCCGGCCGGGCGAACGGCGTCACGGTCACGGGACCACCTCCTCCCAGGGCAGCTCGCGGACCCGGGGCCGGGCGGTGACGGGTTGCCCGGGCCGGGACAGCGGCACGAGCTGACCGTTGTCGGCCGCCTTGTTGGGGCCCGTCTCGGGCAGGATGTTGTTCTGGTACGCCTGCTCCCAGCGCGCGTCCTTCGGGTCTTTGAAGGACCGGTAGAGCGTGATGTTGACCAGGTCACGCAGGGCCGCGTTGGCGCCGACGCTGACGCCCCACGCCTCGGTCTTGTCCAGGCCCAGGTCCCAGTGGTCGTACTTGTCCGGGTGGCGGGCCTTGTAGCCGCCGAGGATGGCCGCGTCGGTGGTGACCGCGTCGACCTGCTCGTTGTCCAGCAGCCGGAAGCACTCGGAGATCCGGTTCCGCCGCGTGATCCTGGCGTCGGAGTCGTCGGCGGTCTTCGCGCTGGTGGAGCTGGACAGCGAGCAGACGTCCTTGTCCCTGAACTCCTCCAGGCTGGCGACCTTGTCATGACCTTTGAGGGTGATCACCGACTGCTCGGTGTGCAGGTACGACTGGGTGAACATGACGTTGGGCTCGCGCTCACGCTCTTCGGTGATGCTGTAGCTGGCGATCACCATCTTCACCGGCACCGGTTTGCCGTCCAGGTCGGTGGCCTCCATCCGGGCCCGGTCCTCGCTCTCGATGCCGTAGAAGCGCACCTCGTCGCGGCGGAAACCCAGATCCTCGGCGATCATGTACGCGATGTCGATGTCGAAGCCGCGCCAGACGCCGGTCACCGGATCCCGCTCGGCGACGCCGGGCTGATCGTCCTTGACCGCGATGGGCAGCGTCTGCCACTCGTCGACGCCGGCGGTCCGGCGCAGATCCTCGATCGAGGGCGGGCCGATGTGGAAGAGCCGCACCCAGGAGAACGCCAGCATCAGAATGATGATCACTCCGACCGCCACCAGCCGCCACGGGGCCAGCGAGCCGCCCCAGGTCCGCACCACCCGATCGGGCCGGGCGAAGGCGGGCGGGAAGTCGGTCTGGGTGAAGGTGCGCCGCAGACCCGTCATCGCCCGCTGGGCGCGGGCCGAGCGGGGGCGGCGCGGCTCGGGCACCCGCCGGTGCACGACCACTTTGCGGACCTGCGTCCCGGCGTCCTCGTCGTCCATCGTCGACACTGTTCTCCCGTTTCCCGTACCGGAGCGACCATGGTGCCGGACCAATGTCACGGAAAGGGGTCGCGGTCACCGAAACGACACCGGACCCGCCCGGCGCCACCCGGCCGGAATGGCATAGCGATCATCGGTTCGGGGTATGCGCGCGGCATGAGGATCGCTGCGACCCTGACGGCAGCCGCCGTCGCCGCGGCCGTGGCGGTGCGTGTCGCGCACTCCCGGGACCGCCGTTTCCTGCACCCCGACGGTCGTTCCTTCACCGGGGACCTGGAGGTCTGGGGGACGCTCGAGCCGACCGGCGCGGAGCTGTTCGACCGCCCGGGCCGGCACCCGGTCACCCTGCGGATCTCCAAGGGCATCGGCACCCGGCCCGGCCGCGCCGACATCCTGGGGGTCGCGGTACGGGTGCACGGGCCCGTCGCGGGACGGCGGCAGGACCTGCTCTTCTCCACCGCCGGCCAGGGCCGGGTGCTGCGGCACCTGCCGGTGCCCCGGCGCACCTTCGACACCGTGTACGACTCGATCCTGCCGTACCGGACCGGCTCGGGACGCACGTTCCACCTGGGTGTGCAGGCCGACCCGGACGCCGGCCCGCTCGGCCGTACCCTCGAATCCGTGGAGGCCGCGGCCCGGCACGACGGCGGGGTCCTGCTGCTCGCGCTGGCCGACGGCAGCGCCGTCGAGGTCGTCGGCCGGTTGCGCTTCGGCGCGGAGCTGGCCCCGAAGCAGGATGCGGAGCTCGCGTTCGACCCGGCAGACCCTTGGGCGTGGCCCGGATCTCGCGGAGCTCCTCGTCCGACGGCGTCAGTTCCCG
>NZ_JBEZGQ010000382.1:0-7296 GCF_040650095.1 Actinoplanes sp. NPDC048791
CCAGCCGCTGCTGCTGGGCGGGCTCGCCCGGCCGCAGGCCACGATCGACGTGCCGCGCGTCGCGGGCACGGTCGTGCTGGTCTTCGACGTCTCCAACAGCATGGCGGCCCAGGACGTGGCGCCGAACAGGCTGGCCGCCGCCCAGGCCGCGGCGACGAGTTTCGTCGAGGAACAACCGGACACGGTGGACATCGGCGTCGTCGTCTTCGGCGACCAGGCGCTGACCACCCAGGCGCCCACCGACGACCACGCGGCGGCGCTGGCCGCGATCAACCGGCTGACCGCGACCGGCGGCACGTCCCTCGGGCAGGCGATCCTGGCCGCGCTGACCACGATCACCGGCAAGCCGGTGACCCTGCCCGAGGCCGGTGCGGCGCCGCCGCAGCTGGGCTACTGGGGATCGGCCAGCGTGGTGGTCCTTTCCGACGGCGAGGACACCGGAGATCCCGCGCAGGCCGAGGCGGCCGCGGACCTGGCCGCCGCGGCCGGGGTACGCATCCAGACCGTCGGCGTCGGCACCACCGCCGGCGCCACCGTGCAGGTCGAGGGCTACCAGCTCGCGACCAGGCTGAACGAGCAGGTGCTGCGCGGCCTGGCCGACGCCACCGGCGGCACCTACCTGACGGCGGGGGACTCCGGCGCGCTGGCCGCCTCGACCCGGTCGATCGACCTGAAGCTGACCAGCCGCCAGGAGCCGGTCGAACTCACCGGACCGGTGGCCGGGCTCGCCCTGCTGCTGCTCGCGGCCGGTGCGCTGCTGATGATCCGCTGGCACGGAAGGATCGTCTGATGTCGCTGAGCTGGCCGTGGGCGCTGGCCGCCCTGCTCGTGGTCCCGGTGCTGCTGCTGGCCCGCTGGTGGGCCAACAGACGACGCAAGCGCGCGGCCCTTCGGGTGTCGAGCGTCGCGCTGATCCGCGCGGCCCTGCCCGGCCGGTCGCAGTGGCGGCGACGGATCCCGGTAATCCTGTTCCTGACCGGCCTGCTGGCCCTGGCCGGCGCGCTGACCCGGCCCCAGGCGTCCCTGGCCGTGCCGTCGACCGAGAGCACCATCATGCTGGCCATCGACGTGTCCGGCTCGATGTGCGCGACGGACGTGGCCCCGAACAGGCTGACCGCGGCGACCGAGGCGGCCAAGAAGTTCGTCGAGGACCAGGACGGCCGGACCCCGATCGGCCTGGTGGCGTTCTCCGGCATCGCGGCCCTGCTGGTCCCGCCGACCACCGACCAGCAGGCCCTGCTGAAGGCGATCGACGGCCTGACCACAGCCCGCGGCACGGCCATCGGCCAGGCGATCCTGACCGCGATCGACGCGGTGGCCGAGGTGAACCCCGACGTGCCGGCAACCGGCGTCGACCTGGGCGACGGCCCACCGGGAACGGCGGTCACCGACTACGAGCCGGACACGATCGTGGTCCTCACCGACGGCGCCAACACCCGCGGCGTCGACCCGGTGACGGCCGCCGAGCAGGCCGCGGCCCGGCGGCTGCGGGTCTTCACGATCGGCTTCGGCACCACGAACCCGAGCCAGATGGTCTGCACGCCGGAGCAGGTGGGCAGCGGATCCCCGATGCGCGGCGACCCCCAGGGCTTCGGCGGGGGCGGCGGCCGCAACCCGCAGATCGACGAGGAGGCGCTGACCCAGGTGGCCGACCTGACGGGCGGCCGCTACTTCCAGGCGGAGGACGCGGAGCAGCTGAGCGACGTCCTGGGCGACCTGCCGGGCGAGATCGGCCTGCGCCGCGAGGACGTGGAGATCACCGCGTGGTTCGTGCTCGCCGGGACGCTGCTGGTGTTCGCCGGGCTGGGTCTGTCGCTGTGGTGGAACCGGGGGCCCGCCGCCCGTCGCGCTCCGACCGCCTAGCGGTCAGTCCGGCAGGCTCGCAACGAGGAGCTCGACGACTTCAGGTGCTGTCGCGGCCTCACCGATGAGCCGTCCGTAGCTGGCGGTGTAGACCATGTAGGGCGGGCCGGCCAGGACGATCATCGGAAGATCGTCAGCGGGGGGATCCGGGTACCGCCAAGCGGACCGGAAGAACCTCAGCGTTCCGTGCGTGGGAAGGCAGAACAGGGTCCGCAGCGCCGGGTGTTCGGAGGCGGTCAGGAGAACCGGATTGTCCGACCACCAGGCCCGCCGGCCGTGAACAAGCTCCCGCCACGCCTCTGCGGCCTCGACCGGCTGATCCATTGGGACATCCTCCGCGTTTGGGACGCCCTACAGTAGCGGGCCGTCGGGGACAGGCCGGCCGTTCGGGTTCGTCGTGGCAGCACTGTCCGGAAGGACGCTCCAGGCGCTGATCCCCAGCCGGCCGGTGCTGCCCAGGTCGAGGCCGTCGCCCGGTGCGATGATCTGGGACGGGCGCCCGGTCAGCGGGGCGATGTCGAGGAACTTCACGGTCACCGGTGGCTCCCGGATGTCGTCGTACGTGTTGCGCCAGGCCACGGCCGTGCCGGCCTGCTGTCCCGGCTTCAGGATCACGAGCTTCGGTGGGTTGTCCCGCGGGATGGCCGTACCGAGGATCTCCTTGAGGCCGTGCAGGATCCGGACCTTCAGCTCCGACTGATCGTCGTCGAGCGGCCGCACCGCCGGGTAGCCCTTCAGCCGGTAGGTCTTCGAGCCGCAGTTGACCAAGACGATGCTGAGCACCCGGAGCCCCATCGCGGCGTCCCCCTCGCCGACCTGGAACCGGACACCCTCGGGCGGGCACGTCACCGGGGTCGCCGACGGGGTCACCAGCCCGGACGGGAAGGGCATCGGGTCAGGAACAGCGGACGGCTCGGCCGGCCGAGCGCAGCCGACGAGCAGCGCCGCAACGGCCAGCGGGACGACGAAGCGGTAGCCCCGGGTCGTGATCACCCGACCCATTCTGGCCGTCCCTGACAACCCCGTGCTGCTGACCAGTGAGACTTGCCGGGGAACCGATGATGCTCCGCCCGCGCCTGATCGCTTGGTTCGACAAACTCGACCCCGAGGGAGGGGCAATGCACAGCCTGATCAGGTTGGTCACGATCGTGGCGGCGGTGGGCCTGGTGGCCGCGTGTGCCCAACCGGCGGATCCCGCTCCGGCGGCATCAACGCCGGTGCCCATGTCAACGGCCGGCTGGCGCTGGGAGTCGTTCGGCGGCGTCGAGGTCGGAGTGCCCGGCGACTGGGGCTGGGACAACCAGGCGCTCCGCTTGGGCGCATGGTGCATCAAACCCGGCAACCATCCGCCCGCGGTCTCCCGCCCCGGCGCTCCGACCCCGGCCATCGCCTGCGGCGTTGATCAGAAGGGTCCGCCGGCCGAAACCCTGATCGAGAACACCGGCTGGACGGTCGGCTTCAACCGTACGGAAAAGGCCGACGGCACCGACCAGGAAGGCGACCGCACGACCGTGCGACTGGACGGTGCCGAGGTGATCATCCAGGCGCCGAAGGAGTGGCGGGACCGGATCGCCGCCACTGTGCGTCGGGTCGACGTCGACCACGCCGGCTGCCCGACCACCCACCGGATCAGTAGCGGACCGGATCTGCGCCCCAGCCCGCCGGCGGACATCGCGGCCATGCGGGGCGTGACCTCGATAGCGGTCTGCAAGTACCCCGTACCGGAGGTGGGCTCTGCGCGGTCGCCCGCGCCGCGTCTGCTGTCCAGCCTGCGCCTGGACGGCGCGGCGGCCGTGGCCGAGATCCGGCAGATCGCCGCCGCACCGGTCGGCGGCGGCCCGGACAACCCGGCGGACTGCGTACCGGAGGTGGCGCACGGCGACGAGATCATCCTGCTCCTGGTCCAGTCGGCGACCGGAAAGGCGGAAGTCACGATGCGCTACGCCGGCTGCATCCAGAACGGCTTCGACGACGGCACGACCGTCCACAAACTGACCCCCGGTGGCGTGGGCCCGCTGATCGCCGGGCCCAACCGTGTGTATGGCGGCTTCTCCGGTCACCAGGAAAAGACCGACATGCTCCTGCCGCACGACTGAGTTCCTCGGTTGGGATTCAGCCTCGCCTTTTGCAGCAGGCTGGTCAACACAGAGTCGCTATGGCGAATCCCCGGCACAACGAGCACGAGTCGAGAGGGACGAACCGCGCCTTGTCGGCGGCAGGAGAGTGCATCACTGCGCGACGCCGCCGGATAGCTCGATCGAGTGAAACTACTGACGATCACTCCCAAGCGACCATCATTCCTGGCGCCGCCGTAAAGCCTCTGCGAAGATCCGCGAATGAAGCTTACTGATGTAGACGTCCAACCCGCTGACGACCGCGCCTTGGTCGTTAGGTATGAGTGGGAAGGTAGTTTCCCGGAACGGGGATCCGTCCTATGGGCCCTTTATGTTGATGGCGAGGGCGGGCAGAGTCATCAGCTCGGGTACAAGCTGGTCGACGGCCAGCACAGCTCTCACTTCACCTTCGACTTCACCCGCGGACGCCAGCGCCAAGTCGTCGCCAACTTCGACCTCGACGCCGACGCTCGCACGCTCACAGCCCGGTTCCCGAGACCGCCGTTTGAAGGCATGGGAGCAGTAAAGTGGCGTGCCGTGCTGAGCCTTGACAGCGTCGACGGTGAATCATTCGTGGGTGAGCTGCCTGGCTGATCAGCACTCAGCAACCTCAGACGACACCCTCACCGCGCCCAGGGTGACGGGTGTCGCTGGCCGGCAGCATGAGAGTGCGCGTCGGCACCCTGTTTACGGCGGCGAGCCTGGTGGTGGCACTACTCACCTGGTTGCTGCCGAAGCCACCGCAATCCGAGGTCTCGAAGGCACTCGAGGTGCAGATAACGCCTTCTGTCGTCGCAACCGACGCCGCCAAGCGCCCTAGCATTTACGTCGATGCGGGGAGTGGTGATGACTGTGTCATCTTCGCGCCTGTCGACCATTGCGAGGCGGGAAGGTATGGCTTGGGAGCAACCAGCGAGCCCGCTCGCAGCGAGCAGCGGCAGACTGCTTCGCCCGGCGCCATCGAGCTGACGCAGACCAACAAATAGCTCGCCCCCAGTACTCCTGATGCCCTGTATCGACGTCGCATCAATTCCGCGGCAAGCGCTGAGCCGCAATGTGCGTTGACGAAAGAGCCGCAGGCATTAACCTCGACCAGCTCCCGCTTCTCGGCAGGAGCGTGTGTTCGCTCGCACGCTACGCCCACCGAGGGTGACGTCGCTATTGGCACCGCGCTCGGATGGCGGCAGATTCGGATAGCCAGTGCACTGGTGCTGCGGTGTACGCCTGCCGTAGCGCGAGCAGGTGCCTACATTTCTTGCATGACCATCAGATGGCAGGAACCGATCGCAGCGGGCTCCGGCCTCCTCGTGCTGGCGAGCGGGTGGCTGCCGTGGTGGCTGGTCCGGGTTCAGGTGAGTGACGACAGCGGTACGCGGGTGGCGACGTTCGTCGGAACGGCATGGCAGATGTCGTCACGGTGGAGTGCGGCCATCGCGATCGCCGTGGCGGCGGTCGCAGTTTGGCTGGTCTGGCGGTTCGTTCGGGGACGGGTGCCGTTGCCGGTGTGGCTGGCTGTCCTGTCGGCGGTGACGGTGTCGGTGTTCCTGACCCTTGTCCAACGCAGCGACGTCGAACCGATGACTGACCCAGAGAAAACGGAGATCATCTTTACAGTTGAGCTGGACGTGGCCTCGAAGTCCGAGTCTGAACCGGGCGCCGATATCGCGGCAGGCTGGATGAAGCGCGACCACCTGGTGCCGTATCGAAGTCATGGCCTCAACGTCGGTCTGGGATGGGGCCTGTGGGTGGGGCTCGCTGGCATGGTCCTGGCAGGCTTGGCGTTGGCCGCGGCAAACCCACGAGGCACCAACCGTGGTAGCGACCCCGAAACCCGTAGCGGATGACACCACCGGGCAAAGGGGGCGTGCGGATTGCGGCAGGTCAGTGCACCGGCGATGTTCGGTGACACCGCTTTGATCCCTCTTTCGAGCAGTATTGTGATCAATCATGTATGAGCCTGGACCACGTCTCTTCGCGGGCGGGAATCCGGACGACAGACGAACCGGTGGTCATGGCGGCGCGGTCGTTGCGGTCGTGATACTGGCGCTCGTGGGCGGAGCCGCCGCGTTGGGCAGCTTGTTCGTCCTTCCGTACGCCAGCGACAACTGCGGTGAATCCGACAGCGACTTGATCTGCACAGCCATCGGGCAGCAGCTCGTCGCCGTCGGTCCCTTGCTGGCAGTTGCAGTCGGCTCGGCCATATCCCTCTGCTCGTTGTCGTTGCGCCCTGGACGTCGAGCGCTTGGGATCACTGTCGGATATGTGGTTGGCGGAATCCTTGATCTCGACTGCCAGTTCCCGGTCCTCGATCACATGCCCGGCGTCGACGAGACTCTGCCGCACCTCGTCGAACCCACCCGGCAGCACCGTGACGCCGGCATATTCGACGCGGTCAGCCGTCACCACATGGATGCGCTCCACTCGATCGTCGGCCGAATACCGTACGACGATGCCGTCGTCTTGGAAATTATCCTCGCGGGCAGCAGGCCCGGACAGGTTGGTCACGGCGTCGTGCAGCCGCTTGCGGACGACCGCGCGGGGTTCGCCGAGGCTCACCACACCGATGCCGCGACCGGGCTCGACGGTGTGGGACAACACTGGTTCGCCGGTTGCCCCACCTGCGACCCGGACGAGGTCACCGTGAACATGGCTGGGCGCGACGACTCCGACGCCCTCCACTTCGGTATCGGGCTCGTCCGACCACACGGACAGCAGAACCGTGCCGTCGGCGAGCGTCCAACCGCCGTCCCAGCGCTCGATCGGCTGACCCGCGGACCGCAGTTCGGCAACGACGTCGGCCGCCGTACCGCCGGGGTCTGTAAAACGAACGGTGTAACTCCTGATCAAGGAGCGATGCCGTGACAGAGTCAACGACAGCCGTGGATACTCCCGCGGTGGCGACGAAAGATCCCGACGGCGGGGTGGACGCCGAACTGGTGGCCCGGTTGGTCGAGCAGGCCCGCGCAGCGGGCCTGCAACTGACCGGTGAAGGTGGTCTGTTGCAGCAGCTGACCAAACGCGTGGTCGATGCCGCTCTCGATGGCGAGATTACCGATCACCTTGGCTATGACAAGGGCGACCCGGCCGGTAAGAACGGCCAGAACTCGCGAAACGGCAGCCGGGGCAAGACCGTGTTGACCGAAGTCGGCCCGGTCGACATCACGGTGCCCCGCGACCGTGACGGTTCGTTCGAGCCGCAGATCGTCAAGAAACGACAGCGCCGGCTGACCGGCGTCGAGGACATGGTCATCTCGCTGTCGGCCAAGGGCTTGACGACCGGCGAGATCCAGGCGCATCTGGCCGAGGTCTACGGCGCTGA
>NZ_JBEZGQ010000383.1:0-7285 GCF_040650095.1 Actinoplanes sp. NPDC048791
CGCGGCGCAGCACCGCGCGCACCCGGGCGTCGAGCTGCGCGGCGGTGAACGGTTTGACGATGTAGTCGTCGGCGCCCGCGTCCAGCACCCGGACGATCTCCTCCTCGTCGTCGCGCGCGGTCGCCACGATGACCGGCATCGCGCTGACCGCGCGCAGCATCCGCAGCAGCTCCCGGCCGTCCAGATCGGGCAGCCCGAGGTCGAGCACGACCAGATCGGGCCGCTCGGCCAGGGCCGTGCGCAGGCCGTCCATCGCGGTGTGCGAGGCGGCCACGGCATGGCCGCGCTCGCGCAGGGCACGGAGCAGAGTGGTACGGATCGCCGAGTCGTCCTCGATCAGCAGGAGGTGGGCCACGCTGCACGGTAACCCGCCACCCCGGGCCCGACGACGCTCTTAACCGTCCCTTAGCGTCCCTGCGGGCCCGGCTTAGGGTGGCGCCCGGCATAGTCGGTCAGGTGAATCGTCGAATGCTGCTGGTGACCGCCGGCTGGCTCGGCGCGGCGGTGCTCGCCGTGCTGGTCGGTCTCGCGGCGGTCAGTGTCATCGGTAACGGGCTGACCACGCCGGAGACCCGTCCGCTGAGCGCGGCCGAGGTGGCCGACGAACTGGCCCGCCAGGTCGCCGTGTCACCGTCGGCCTCGCAGGGGTCCGGCAGCCGCCCGGCGGCCACGCCGTCGGTGTCAGCCGCCCCACCCACCCAGACGTTCCCGACCCGGGCGGGCACGGTCGTCGGTCGCTGCGTCGGCACCCGTCCCGAGGTGGTCAGCATGTCGCCGCGGCAGGGCTACGAGCTGCACGAACAGGACCGCGGCCTGCAGGACGACGACGCCGAGGGCGAGTTCCGCGCCCAGGGCGGCGGCGGCAAGGACCGGGTGAAGTTCGAGATCGTCTGCCGGGCGGGCATCCCGGCCCTGCTCGCCGACGACTGAGCAACTGTGCTGGAGTGGTCGTCATGCACACCATCGAGCTGGGCGACGGCCTGACCGTGAGCGCCCTCGGCTACGGGGCGATGGGCCTCGCCGACGTGTACGGCCCCGCGCAGGAGGACGAGTCGCTCGCCACCCTGCACCACGCCGTGGACGTCGGCGTCACCTTCCTGGACACCGCCGACCTGTACGGCGCCGGCAGCAACGAGCGTCTGCTGGCCCGGCTGCTGGCCGACCGCCGTGACGAGGTGACGCTGGCCACCAAGTTCGGCATCACCGCCGTGGACGGCGATCTGAGCACCATGGCCACCCGGGGCGACGCCGCGTACGTGCGGCAGGCCTGCGACGCCAGCCTGGCCCGGCTGGGCATCGACGTCATCGACCTCTACTACATGCACCGCCGCGACGTACGGGTGCCGATCGAGGAGACCGTCGCGGCGATGGCCGAGCTGGTCCGCGCGGGCAAGGTACGCCACCTGGGCCTGTCCGAGGTGACCGCGACCGAGCTGCGGCAGGCGTACGCGGTGCACCCGATCGCCGCCGTGCAGAGCGAGTGGTCGCTGTGGAGCCGTGACGTGGAGCGGGCCGTGGTGCCGGCCGCCGCTGAGCTCGGGGTGGGCTTCGTGCCGTACTCGCCGCTGGGCCGGGGTTTCCTCACCGGCACTCTGGACCAGGCGGCGATCGCGGGGGACTGGCGGGCCGGGCTGTCCCGCTTCTCCGGTTCCGCGTTCGACCGCAATCAGGCCGTGGTGGAGGGCGTGCGCGGGGTGGCCACCGAGGTGGGCGCGACGCCCGCCCAGGTGGCGCTGGCCTGGCTGCGCATCCGCGGTGAGCAGCTGGGACTGCCGGTCGTGCCGATCCCGGGCACCCGGCGCGCGACCCGGGTCGACGAGAACGTCGCGAGTCTCGGCGTACAACTGGATCCGGCGCAGCTCGCGCTGCTCGACGAGCTGGCCGGTGCGGTGGTCGGCCCGCGGTCGGACCACAGCGACCCGAACTGGGTCTCCGCCACCCGGGAGTAGCCGGTCAGAGGCCGATCGGGGCGGTCGTCAGCTTCGCGACCGCGTCGGACTCGCCGGTGACCTGCACCTCGGCCACCCGCTGCCGGCCGGAGACGAACAGGGCCAGCTCGCCCGGCTCACCGGTGACGGTGGCCCGGGGCTCGCCCTTGCCGATCCGTAGCGTGCCGAAGCCCGGCGCCTCGACCTGTACTCCGAAGCCGACCTTGCGCAGGGCCAGCCGGGCGGTGAGCTTGGTGGTGTTCCAGATCGCCTGCTGCTCGCCGGGCTCCAGGCCGCGGCGGGTGAAGCCGGGGGTGGCCCGCCGGACGTCCTCGTGGTGGATGAAGAACTCGACGGTGTTGCTCAGCGAGTCGACCAGGGGATTGCTGACCGGGCTCCACCAGGGCGGGGTGCGCACCTCCTGGATGATCTCCGGGTACGGCTGGGCGGCCTTGGCCAGCCGCACGTGCTCGCCGTGCCCGGCCAGCGGCGGGATCAGCATGCCGACCATGGCGTCCGGCCGCCGTTCGCGGACCACCAGGTGCGCGGCGAGGTCCCGGGTGGTCCAGCCGGCGCACACCGTGTCCAGGTCCGGGCCCACCTGGTGCAGCAGGTCGGCGAGCTGCCGGCGCTCCGCGCGCGCATAGTCGGTCATAGCCCGATCGTAGGCGGACGGCGGTTCGGGCGCGCGGTGGTGCGGGCGGGGCTGCGCGATGGTGTGCTTGTTGACACAATGTAAACCTGTGGCGTTTCGCGGGCGGTTCGGCAGGATGGACCGGTAAGGCCGGAACAGCCGGCACGGACTTACCTCAGGGCGAGGATCTTTGACCAAGAGGGCCAGTCGGGACGTGCTGGGCCGGGGCCTGCGCGTGCTCGGCCGGGCGATCCGGACCGAACCCCGGCTCTTCATCATCGGCACCATCGGCAGCAGCCTGTTCGGCCTGCTGGTCATCGCGAACTCGTTCGTGGTGGGCGGGGTGATCGGCAACGTCGTCGTGCCCGCGTTCGCCGAGCACCGGGCCGGCGCCGGTGAGATGGCCCTGATCGCCGCCGCGTTCATCGGCATCGCCCTGCTGCGGGTGGCCAGCATCTTCGGCCGCCGGCTGGGCGCGGGCTACATGCAGTTCCGGTTGCAGGCCCGCTACCGCCGCGCGGTGACCCGGCGCTATCTGGCCCTGCCGCCCGCCTGGCACCAGCGGCACGCCACCGGCACCCTGCTGTCGAACGCCAACTCCGACGTCGAGGCCGCCTTCGTGCCGATCGCGCCGCTGCCGTTCGCGGTCGGCACGATCGTGATGATCGCCGCCGCGCTGGTCTCGCTGTTCCTCACCGACTGGGTCCTGGCCATGGTCGGCGTCTGCCTCTTCCCGGCCCTGTTCGGCCTCAACCTGGTCTACTCGCGCCGGATGTCACCCCGGCAGATCCGCGCCCAGCAGCTGCGCGGCAAGGTCAGCGCGGTCGCCCACGAGAGCTTCGACGGCGCGCTGGTGGTCAAGACCATGGGCCGCGAGGCCGACGAGTCCCGGCGTTTCGCCGTGCATGTGACCGAGCTGCGCGACGCCTTGATCTCGGTCGGCCGGCTGCGCGGCCTGTTCGACCCGGTGATGGACAGCCTGCCCAGCGTCGGCACGCTGGCCGTGCTGATGCTCGGCGCGTGGCGGCTGCAGTCCGGCGCGATCAGCGTCGCCGAGCTGGTCAGCGTCTCGTTCCTGTTCACCGTGCTGGCCTTCCCGGTCCGCGCGATCGGCTGGGTGGTCGCCGAGCTGCCGCGCAGCGTGGCCGGCTGGGAGCGGGTCCAGGCGGTGCTCGGCGCCGACGGCGACCTGGCCTACGGCTCGGCCGCCCCGGCCCGCACCGGACCGGCGGAGATCACCTTCGATCACGTGCGCTTCTCGTACGGCGACGGCACCGAGGTGCTGCACGACGTCTCCTTCACCGTCCCGGCCGGCCGCACCGTGGCCCTGGTCGGCGCGACCGGCTCGGGCAAGTCGACCATCGCCTCGCTGGCCGTCCGGCTGGTCGACCCCGACAAGGGCACGGTCTGCATCGACGGCACCCCGCTGCCCGAGCTGAGCGTGCCCGCCCTGGCCTCGGCGGCGGCGCTGGTGCCGCAGGTGCCGTTCGTCTTCGACGACACCGTGCGGGGCAACGTGACGCTGGACCGCGAGGGGCTCGACGACGAGGTGGCCTGGTCGGCGCTGCGCCAGGCCCAGGCCGAGGGCTTCGTCGCCCACCTCCCGGAGGGCCTGGACACCGCCGTCGGCGAGCGTGGCACGTCGCTGTCGGGCGGCCAGCGCCAGCGGCTGACCCTGGCCCGCGCGCTGGCCGGGCGGCCGAGGCTGCTGGTGCTCGACGACGCCACCAGCGCGGTCGACCCGCGGGTCGAGGCGGCCATCCTGGCCTCGCTGCGCGGGGACGACTCCGGCGCCTCGATCCTGGTGGTGGCCTACCGGCGGGCCACGATCGCGCTCGCCGACCTGGTCGTCTACCTGGAGGACGGCCGGGTGGTGGCGACCGGCACGCACACCGAGCTGATGGCCACCGAGCCCGGCTATCTCAACCTGGTCACCGCGTACGAGCAGGCCGAGGCCGCTCGCGAAGAGGACAGCAAGGTCATCGCGTGAGCACCGCCGTACTCGAGAAGCCCGCAGCTGAAGAGGGTGCCCTGGCCACGTTCCGCCGCGGCGTCGCGCTCTCGCCCGAGCTGCGCCCCGGCCTGATCGGCACGCTCGCGCTCGCGCTGGTCTCGATGGCCGGCCGGGTCGCCGTGCCGATCGCCATCCAGCAGGGCATCGACCGCGGCATCCGCGCGCCCGGCGGGCCCGACCTCGGCATCGTCGCGCTGATCGTCGGCCTGACCCTGGCCGTCCTGGTCGTCTCCACGGCCTGCGGCTATGCGATGACCCGCCGGCTGTTCACGGTCAGCGAGACCGCGCTGGGTGCGCTGCGCTCACGCACGTTCCGGCACATCCACGACCTGTCGATGCTGCACCAGCAGTCCGAGCGGCGGGGCTCGCTGGTCTCGAGGGTCACCGGCGACGTCGACCAGATCACCCAGTTCCTGCAGACCGGCGGCGTGATGCTGCTGCTCACCTCGGGGCAGCTGGTGGTCACCACGATCGTCATGTTCTTCTACTCGTGGCAGCTCACCCTGGTGGTGTTCGCCGCGTTCCTGCCGGCCGTGATCGTCATCCGGCTGTTCCAGAAGCGGCTCGCCGGCGTCTACCGGATCGTGCGCGAGCGCACCGGCGTCATGCTCGGCGCGGTCGCCGAGAGCGTGGTCGGCGCGACGGTCATCCGCGCGTACGGGGTGGCCGGGCGCACCGGCCAACGCCTCGACACCTCGATCGACAACCTGCGGGTGGCGCAGCAGAAGGCGCTGCGGACCAGCGTGATTAGCTTCTCCACCGGCGAGCTGGCGGCCGGCGTGGCACTGGCCGCCGTGGTGGTCGTGGGCCTGCTGCTCGGCGTCGACGGCGGCCTGAGCGTGGGCAAGCTGACCGCGTTCCTGTTCCTGGTCACCCTGTTCATCCAGCCGGTGCAGATCGCCACCGAGGTGCTCAACGAGGCGCAGAACGCGGTGGCCGGCTGGCGCCGGGTGCTCGACGTGCTCGACATCGAGCCGGACGTGGCCGACCCGGACGCCGAGGGGGTGGAACTGCCGCCCGGCCCGCTGTCGGTGCGCTTCGCCGACGTGTCCTACCGCTACCCCGGCGGCCCCGTCGTGCTCGACGACGTGGATCTGGAGATCGCGCCGAAGACCCGGGTCGCGGTGGTCGGTGAGACCGGCAGCGGCAAGACGACGTTCGCCAAGCTGCTCACCCGGCTGATGGACCCGGCCGGCGGCCAGGTGCTGCTCTCCGGCACGCCGCTGACCTCGGTGCGCTTCACGTCCCTGCGCAAGCGGGTGGTGATGGTGCCGCAGGACGGCTTCCTGTTCGACGCGACGGTGGCGGAGAACATCCGCTTCGCGGCGCCCGAGCTGACCGACGAGGATCTCGAGCGGGCCTTCACCGAGCTGGGCCTGGCGGACTGGCTGGCCGGGCTGCCGCTCGGCCTGCAGACCCCGGTGGGCGAGCGCGGCGAGGCGCTCAGCGTGGGGGAGCGGCAGCTGGTGGCTCTGGTACGCGCCTACGTGGCCGACCCGGACCTGCTGGTGCTCGACGAGGCGACCAGCGCGGTCGACCCGGCCACCGAGGTGCGCCTGCAGCGGGCCCTCGACACCGTGACCCGCGGCCGCACCACCGTGGCGATCGCCCACCGGCTGTCCACCGCACAGTCCGCCGACGAGGTGATCGTGGTGGACGCGGGCCGCGTCGTGCAACGCGGCCCGCACGCCACCCTGATCCAGGACGAGGACTCGATCTACGCCAAGCTCTTCGCCTCGTGGCTGGAGCAGACCCGCTGACTCAGCGGGCGTAGAACTCGACGACCAGCTGCTCGTCGCAGACCACCGGGACCTCGGCGCGCAGCGGCTTGCGGATCACCGTGGTGCGCAGCTCCTCGACCACCGTGGACAGATACGGCGCGGTCGGGCCGTCCAGGTGCGCACCGGTGGCCGCGATCTGGAACGGCGGCTTCTGCCGGCTGGTCTCCCGGACCTCGACGACCTGTCCGGGCTTGAGCCGGTACGACGGGCGGTCGACCTTCTTGCCGTCGACCAGGAAGTGGCCGTGCGCGACGAGCTGACGGGCCTGGTAGATGGTGCGGGCCAGGCCGGCGCGCTGCACGGTGGCGTCCAGCCGGCTCTCCAGCAGGGCGACCATGTTCTCGCCGGTCTTGCCCTCCTTGCGGTGCGCGTCCTCGTAGGCCCGGCGCATCTGCGCCTCGCTGATGTTGTACTGGTGCCGCAGGCGCTGCTTCTCGAGCAGCCGGACCTGGTAGTCCGACGCCTTGCGCCGTCCCCGGCCGTGCACACCCGGCGGGAACGGCCGCTTCTCGAAGTACTTCACGCACTTTCGGGTCAGCGGAATGCCGAGTGCCCGCGAGAGCCGGGCCTTGGGACGGGAGTTGTTCACGGGCGATCTCACTTCGCATCAGGGGTGTTGTACGGTTAGGCTCACCTTACTAAGGCAATCCTAACCGGTGCTCGGAGGTACCTGACATGCAGCCCACGCCCGCCGAGGTCGCCCGTACCCTGGCCGCCGGTCACCTGCCCGCCGTCGCGCACATCGCCTGCCGGCAGGGCCCGTACCCGGTCCGGCACGTGACCGACAGCCAGGGCCGGGTGCTGCTGCTGGCCCCGCGCAACGGCGCGCTGACCACGGCGCTGCGCCCGAGCGAGGGCAACGACGACACCGCGCTCGTCCTCGACATCAGCGACGTGCCGCCGGTCGCCGGCGCCCCCTCGCTCGGCC
>NZ_JBEZGQ010000384.1:0-7284 GCF_040650095.1 Actinoplanes sp. NPDC048791
CGCCGGACAACAGGTCGGGCGCGGTGCCGCCGGCGGTGCCGAAATCGGCGGTGGTCGCCGGGCGAAGCAGCGGATCCCTGCCGTTGAGGCCCGACACGGCCGCAGCATACAACCGCGCGACGCCGCGGGCGCTGCCGACACCGCCGGCCGAGGCCTGCCCGTGGGCCCGGACCATCCGGCTGTTGGCGAAAACGGTCAGGTCGGTCGGCGGGTCGGCGTGCAGGTTCAGCGCGATGCCGGTCAGGCTGCCCGGATCCGGTCCCGGCTCACGCCCGACCGGCGGGGCGAGCGGGCGGAAGCGCGGCTCCAGCTCCGCGGGCAGGCCGAGGAACAGGTCGATGCCGTACGGGACGCGGACGCGGTGCTCGTACGTCTGCTGCAGGGACCGGCCGGTCACCCGGCGCACGATCTCCCCGACGAGGGCCCCGATCACCAGCGCGTGGTAGCCGTACCCGGAGCCCCGCGGCCAGTACGGCCGCTGCTTGGCCAGCCGCTCGGCGATGATCCGGTCGTCGGCGAGCTCGGCCGGCCCGAAGCCGCCGTCCACCCCGATCAGCCCGGCCCGGTGCCCGAGCAGCTCGCGCACGGTCACGTCCGAAGTGAACTGCGGCCAGTAGTGCCGTACCGAGCGGTTGACGTCGATGACGCCGTCCTGCACGAGCAGCGCCACCACCAGGAAGGCCGCACCCTTGGTCACCGACAGCAGACCCATCAGCGCTTCCGGGTCGATGGTCCAGAGATCGACGACCTGCTTGCCGTGCCGGTGCACAGCGAGCTGGGCGCCGACCTCCCCCAGCCGGGCCAGCTCGGCGGCGAAGACCTCCCGGACCTTCTCGTAACCCGGGGCGACTGTTCCGTGCACCAGCGACATCGCCGGGCCTCCTTCCGCCTCCCCCATCGTGACGCAAATAGGGTGCGGAAGTCTCCCCCGCCACGCGGCTCCCGTCCGAAGACGATCAGGGGGTCAGGCGTCCCGGCGGACGACCGCGACCGTGGCGGCGAGCACCGCGGCCACCGTCCATCCGGCCGGGAGCCACAGGCTGTCGTCGAAGCTGTCCCGGACGAACGGCCCGAGCACGTAGTAGTAGCCGAGCACCACCACGACCGCCGCCAGGGCGTGCCGCAGCAGGGTGCCCACGGCCGCCGCCAGCACGGTGGTGAGGACGAGGTAGACCGGATTACCGGTGCCGGCGAGGAGCACGGTCACGACCGCGATCGGGACAGTGGCCAGGGTGAGGACGAGCGTTTTGGTGACCTGCAGGCGGGCCCGGCGGGGTGTGCAGAGCAGCGTGGTGTGGATCTGGCCGCCGTCGTACTCGGAGGTGGCAGCGAGCACGCCGAGGACGAGGAAGCCCGCTCGGACCACCGGGACCGGGTCGGGGCCGCCTTGGGCGACCAGCGCGATCAGCGTGGTCACGGCCCAGGTCAGGACCACGGTCAGGGCCAGGGCGGGCAGCGTCGCCAGCTTCAGCAGCTCGGCGCGGGCCGTGTTCACGCGTCGCGCCGGTGGAAGACGTAGGCGGCGACGCCCAGCAGGACGGCGACCCAGGCGCCCATGACCAGGCCGGCCGTCACCGGGGTCAGGTCGGTCCCGACGTCGTGGGGCTCGATGAACATCTGCGCGCCGGCCAGGTCCGGCAGGTAGGCCGCCAGCGGGGTCAGCTTGGTGAGGAGAAAACTGACCGAGACGACGGTGGAGTTCACGATCAGGAGCGTCAGCGGCAGGACGCCGCTGCGGGTCAGCAGGGTGATCCCGTACGCCAGCAGCGCGTTCAGCACCCAGTAGACGACGACCCCGGCGATCCGCGGCCCGGTCCCACCGCCGAGCACCCCGGCCACCGCCAGGGTTACCACTGCGCTGACCACCGCCGTCACCGCCACGCTCAGCACCAGCGCCGCGGTCTTGGCGGCCAGCAGACGCATCCGCGACGGCACACAGACCAGGCTCGTCGCGATCTGCCCGCCCCGGTACTCGCTGCCGGCGGCGACCGTGCCCAGCACGAGCGGCCCGAGCACCCCGACGGTCAGCTCCAGGAAACCGGTGTCGGGCGAGTTCGCCACCGTCCGCGAGTTGAGCAGCACCACGAGCGGCGGCAGGAGCAGGCTCAGCGCGACGGCCACCCACGCCGACGGCAGCCCGGCCAGCTTCAGCAGTTCCGCCCTCACCACCGGCCCCGCGTCCCGGTCGAGGTGAGCGCGAAGTAGGCGTCCTCCAGGGTCGGATGGTCGCCGGTGACCCCGGCCAGGGTCCCGGCGGCGATGATCCGGCCCCGGTCGATGACCACGACGTCGTCGACCGTCTCGGCGAGCTCACCCATCAGGTGGCTGGAGAGCAGCACCGTCGCGCCCTCGGCGGCCCGCCGGCGCAGGAACTCCCGCATCCACCGGATGCCGCCCGCGTCCAGCCCGTTCACCGGCTCGTCGAGCACCAGGACCGCCGGGTCCCCGAGCAGCGCCGCCGCCAGCCCCAGCCGCCGGCCCATGCCCAGCGAGTACGAGCCGACCCGCTTGCCCGCCGCCGCGCCCAGGTCCACCAGCTCGAGCACCTCGTCCACCCGCGAACGTTGCAGGCCGTTGCTGGCAGCCACCCAGCGCAGGTGCGCTCGGCCGGTCCGCGAGCGGTGTGCCCCGCTGCCGTCGAGCAGTGCGCCGACGACCGTCAGCGGCCGCCGCCACTGCCCGTACGGCCGCCCGGCGACCAGTGCCGTGCCCTGCTGGGCGCGGTCCAGGCCGAGCAGGATGCGCAGGGTGGAGGACTTGCCGGCGCCGTTGGGGCCGAGGAAGCCGGTGACCCGGCCGGGGCGGGCCGTGAAGCCGACGTCGGTGAGGATCTGGGTCCGGCCGCGCCGTTTGTGGACGTGCTCGATGGTGATCACCCCACCAGTCAAGGCGGCCGCCGGGCCGGCCACATCGGACCGTGGTCGGGACCGCGATCTCGGACCGTGGTCCGACGCCGGACGCCCGGACCGCACGTAGGGTGCGGGGGTGCAGGAGGTACGGCAGCGGCCCGCCCGCCGGTCCCGGGTCTGGCCGGTCACCGGGGCGACCCTGCTCGCGCTGGTGCTGATGCTGCTGCTCGTCGGGGCGGACGGGGTGCTGGCGGTGGTGATGCCGTCGCTGATCGCCGTGGGCGCGGTGGCCCTGGCGGCCTGGGCGAGCTGGCGCAGCCACACCGACCGCGTGGCCTACGAGGCCCGGCTGACCCGCTGGGCGGCCTCGGAGGCGGTGCTGGCCGAGCGTCTGCGCCTGGCCGGGGACCTGCACGACATCGTCTCGCACGGCCTGGGCCTGATCACCGTGCGCGCCGCCGCGGCCCGGCTCTCCGGCGACCCCGGCGCGGCACGGGAGGCGCTGTCCGACATCGAGTCCGCCGGCCGCGAGGCCACCGCCGAACTGCGCCGGATGCTCACCGTGCTGCGCACCGCCGGCGACTCCGGGCCGCGGCTGCCGACGGAGGATCTCGGCCGGCTGCCCACGATCGTGTCCGACGCCGGGGCCACCGGGGTGCGGGCGCGCCTGACGCTCGAGCCGATGGGCCCGGTCTCGCCGGGCGTGCAGGTGGCGATCTGCCGGACCGTGCGGGAGGCACTGCACAACGTGGCCCGTCATGCCGGCCCCAGCGACGTGCGGGTGCACGTGTACCGCGACGGCGACACGGTGGTGGCGAGCGTGCACGACAGCGGGCCGGACGGACCGTGGCCCGGCACACCCGGCTCCGGGCACGGGCTGACCGGCATCCGGGAACGGGTCACCGGTCTCGGCGGCACCCTGCACGCCGGGCCGGTCGAGCAGGGGTTCCGGGTGGTCGCGCGGATCCCCGACCGGACGCCCGGATGAGCGCCGTACGGGTGCTGCTCGTCGACGACCAGCCGTTGCTGCGGCACAGCCTCGCGATGATCATCGGCAGCGCGCCGGATCTGGCGGTGGTCGGTCAGGCCGGTGACGGCGCCGAGGCGCTGGAGGTGGCCCGGCGCACCCGGCCCGACGTGGTGCTGATGGACGTCCGGATGCCCCGGCTGGACGGCTTGCAGGCCACCCGGCGCATCTGTGCCGCCCCGGAGCTGGCGGCGACCCGGGTGGTCGTGCTGAGCATGTTCGAGCTGGACGAGTACGTCTACGAGGCGCTGCACGCCGGCGCCTCGGGTTTCCTGCTCAAGGACGCCCGGCCGGAGGAGCTGATCACCGCGATCCGCCGGACCCACGCCGGCGAGTCGCTGTTCGCCCCGTCCATCCTGACCCGGCTGGTCGAGCACTACGTCGCGGTCCCCCGTACACCGCGGGCGCCGGCGCCCCGGCCGCTCACCGCCCGCGAGACCGAGGTGCTGACGCTGATCGGGCGCGGCCTGTCCAACGACCAGATCGCCGCGCGGCTGACCATCTCGATCAAGACGGTGAAGACGCACGTGTCGCACCTGCTGACCAAGCTGGCCGCCCGCGACCGCGCCCACCTGGTGATCGCCGCCTACGACGCCGGGCTGGTCACGCCCCGGCCGCGCTGAGCCGGGGTCACTCCGCCGCGGGAGGAGCCGCGCGTACCTCGGTGTGGTGCTCGGCCAGCGCTTCGTTCATGCCCTGCAGGAAGCGGCGCACCAGGGCCAGGTCGTCGTCGCTGAAACCGGCCATCACGTCGTCGGTGCGCTTGCCCAGCGGGCCGAAGAACTCCATGGCCAGGGCCATGCCGGGCTCGCCGTAGCGCAGGTGCACAACCCGGCGGTCGGTGCTCTCCCGGGTGCGGCGCAGGTGGCCTGCGCGTTCCAGCCGGTCGATCGCGGCCGTGGTGGCGCCCGAGGAGAGCCCGATCGCCTCGCCGAGCCGGCCCGGGGTGAGCGGGGCGCCCCGGCCCTCGGCGTGCATCACCGCGATCAGCGCCTGCAGGTCGGTGGGGTGCAGCCCGTGCCGCTGGGCGAACGCGTGCCCCACGTGCTGCGCCTCGACGCTGTACGTGCGCAGCAGGTTGACGATCTCCTCGCGGAGCCTGTCCCGCTCCGTCCTGCGCGCCCGGTACACCCGCTCAGTGTTGCAGATGCCGTAGCACTGGTGGAGACTCTCGATGGTCGAGATTCTTTGCCGTGGAGGAATGATGGTGCTTCGGACACTCACCGGACGGCTCACCGCATGGCTGGTGCTCGTGGTCGCCCTGCTGCTCGGCGGCTCGGTCATCGCGAGCGCGGGCGAGGTCCGCACCGCCAACGACCCGACCGCCTCGCTGCCCTCGGCGGCCGAGTCCACCAAGGTCGCCGCGCTGCAACGGCAGCTGCCGTCGGGACAGAGCAACCCGGCCCTGGTCGTCTACAGCCGCGACGGGCAGGCGCTCACCGCCGCCGACGTGGCGAAGATCGAGGCCGACGCCAGGGCCTTCCGGACGCAGAGTCCGCCGGTGTTCTCCGACCAGCGGGACGCGGCGCTGGTCGCCGTACCGTTGCCGGCCGATGCCCCGGCCGACCGGACCATCGCCGCGGTCGCCGAGCTGCGCGACACCGCGCGGGCCGGGCTGCCGGACGGGCTGACCGCCCAGGTCACCGGCGGCGCCGGGTTCGCCGCCGACATCGCGGACAGCTTCACCGGGGCCAACACCAACCTGCTGATCGTGACCGTGGTGGTCGTGGCGCTGCTGCTGCTGATCACGTACCGCAGTCCGGTGCTCTGGCTCGTGCCGCTGGCCGTGGTCGGCCTGGCCGACCGGGTGGCCAGCGGGCTGGTCGCCCTGCTCTCCCGGCACACCGATCTCACCATCGGCGACTCCACCGTCGGCATCGTCACCGTCCTGGTGTTCGGCGCGGGGACCGACTACGCCCTGCTGCTCATCTCGCGCTACCGCGAGGAGCTGCACCGCCACGCCGACCGGCGCGAGGCCATGCGCCGGGCCCTGCGCGGCGCCGGCCCGGCCATCGCGGCCAGTGCCGTCACCGTCGTGCTGAGCCTGCTCACCCTGCTGCTGGCCAGCCTGGGCGACACCGTGGCCCTGGGCGTCACCGCGGCCCTGGGCATCGCCGTCGCCGCGCTCTTCGCCCTGATCGCCCTGCCCGCCGCGCTCGTGGTCTGCGGCCGGGGCCTGTTCTGGCCGTTCATCCCGCGCGTCGGTGCGGGCGGCGCCGAGCAGGAGCGCGGCCTCTGGGCCCGGGTCGGCCGCGGCGTCGCCCGCCGCCCCGGCCTGGTCACCGTGGTCGCGCTGGTCGTCCTCGGTGTGCTGTCGACCGGCCTGATCGGCACCCGGCTCGGGCTCTCGCAGACCGAGCAGTTCCGGGTCGAGGCCGAGTCGGTCGACGGCCTGACCACGCTCAGCCGCTACTTCCCGGCCGGCGCCGCGGACCCCACCGTGGTGATCACCGCACCGGCCACCGCCGACAAAGTCCTCGCCGCCGTTTCCGGCACGCCGGGGGTGGCGCAGGCGCGGATCGCCGAACGGGCCGGGCAGTCGGTCAGCATCACCGCGGTGCTGACCGCCGCGCCCGACACCCCGCAGAGCTACGGCACCATCCGGGCGCTGCGCGACGCGGTCGGCGACGACGGCCTGGTCGGCGGCAGTGTGGCGATCGCGATGGACACCCGGGACGCGTCGCGGGTGGACCTGCGGGTGATCGTGCCGGTCATCCTGCTGGTGGTGCTGCTGGTCCTGGGCCTGCTGCTGCGCGCGGTCGTCGCCGCACTGCTGCTGATCGGCACGGTCATCGCCAGCTTCGTCGCCGCCCTGGGCGCCGGCTCGTGGCTGTTCCGCGAGCTGCTCGGCTACCCCGGCCTGGACAACCAGGTGCCGCTGTACGCGTTCCTGTTCCTGGTGGCGCTCGGCGTCGACTACAACATCTTCCTGGTCACCCGGGCCCGGGAGGAGGCCGTGACCCGCGGCACCCGGGCCGGGATGATCCACGCCCTGGCCGCGACCGGCGCGGTGATCACCAGCGCCGGCATCCTGCTCGCGGCGGTGTTCGCGGTGCTGGGTGTGCTGCCGATCATCACGCTCACCCAGATCGGGGTGATCGTCGGTCTGGGCGTGCTGCTGGACACGCTGCTGGTGCGTACCGTCCTGGTCCCGGCCCTGGCCACCCTGCTGGGTGACCGGTTCTGGTGGCCGGCCGACCCGGCGGCCCCGCACCGCGCGCACCAGGAGGCGGGACCGGTGGCGCAGCCGGCGGCGGTGGCATGAACGCCGACGGCCTCGCCGCCACCGAGGCGGTGCTGACCGAAGCGCTCGACGGTGTCCCGGGTGTCCATCGCGATCGCCACTCTGCCGCCGACCAGGCCGTCGTCGCCGACCGCGTCGCGCAGCGCCCGGATGGTGCCGTAGCC
>NZ_JBEZGQ010000385.1:0-7281 GCF_040650095.1 Actinoplanes sp. NPDC048791
CCTGATGCTGCGCGGACCGCTGGCCCGCCTCCTGCGCCACGACCGGGTCCGCCGCCCGATCACCGCCCTCAACCGTGCCGCCGTCCCGGTCTACCTCGGCCACCAGAGCGTGCTGCTGGTCGTAGCCGGCGCCGCGGCCCTGCTCAGCCCCGCGATGCCCGGCCTCCTGACCGCCCCGGACAGCGCCGGCTGGGCCTGGCAACGCCTCGCCTGGCTGCCCCTGCTGGCCGGCATTCTCGCCGTCGCGACACGTGGGCGACACCACGGTGAGCCCGATTACCTTAAGCCCCGCTTAAGAGGTACGCTCTTCGACGGTTCCCGAGCCCGGACTACTAACGGAGGTGATCGCTGTGCGAGATAGCGATCCTCCCAGTCGTGGCCGGGCCGTTCGTCAGCCGCTCTGACCTCGACCGCCGCGCGCCTGCACCGGCGTGCGCCCCGAGCCTGACCCGCTGACGCAGCAATCCATCCCGCTCCAACCGCCCTGCGGCTCCGTCTGTTCTACCGGAGCCGGGTGGTGTCGTGCCGCGCCGCGACGGGAGCTGGATGCCGGCCGCGATGAGCCGTGTGCGCACTTTCCCCGTCGGTCACCCACCGGAAAGTCACAGCCATGGGCAAGTTCGTCGCTCCCCTGACCTTCACCATCGCCGCCGCCTGGGTGGTCGTCCTCTTCGTCCTCGTCCACAGCACGCCCTGAGCTCGTCAGGGCAGGCGTGACGTCCAGAGCAGACTCATCGCCCCGGCGAGGAGCCCGAGCAGCAGAGCCACCCCGGCGTACCACTGGGTGACCTCTCGGGGCTCGATCCGGTGGCCGATCGAGCTGCCCATGTCCTCGTACACCTGCTTGAGCTCAGAGACCGACGCCGCCTCGTAGAAGTAGCCCTTGGTCTTGTCGGCCAGCTGCTGCAACGACAGCCGGTCCACCGGCACCCGCTGCAGCTGGCCGCGGATGTCGACCACCCCGGTGTCCGTACCGAAGGCGATCGTCGAGACCGGCACGTTGGCCGCCTCGGCCGCCGCCGCCGCGTCCTCGACCGAGCGGCCCGACGTCCGGTAGCCGTCCGAGAGCAGGACGATGCGGGCCGGCGGCGCGCCGTTGGCCCCGTCCGCCGGGACCGTACGGATCGCGTCCAGTGAGGTGAAGACCGCCTCGCCGGTCGCCGTCGCCTCGGCCAGGGTCAGCCCGTCGATGCCGGCGAGCACCGCGGCCCGGTCCTTGGTCGGCGACACCAGCACGTTCGCCGCCTTCGCGAACGAGACCAGGCCCAGGTTGTACGTCGGCGGCAGCTCCTGCACGAACGCCTTGGCCGCCTCCTGAGCCGCCTCGATCCGGTTCGGCTGGACGTCGTCGGCCTCCATCGACAGTGACACGTCGATGGCCAGCATCACGGTCGCCCGTTCCAGCGGCTCCTCGCGGTCGATCGACGGCCGGGCCATCGCGAACGCCAGCGACAGCAGGCTCAGCAAAAAGGCGCCGGCGGCCACGTGCCGGCGCCAGCCCAGGCCCTTGGGCGCCAGGGTGCGCAGCAGCTCCACGTTCGTGAACTTCATCGCGTACGTGCGGCGGCGGAACTGCCGCAGGACGTACGCGCCCGCCACGAGCATGACGGACAGGACGGCGAGCAGCCACCACGGCTGCAGGAAACGGATCATCGCGTTGTCCCCCGGGTGCGTGCGTGTCGTTGGGCGGCCACAAAACGGACGACGTCGAGCAGCCAGTCAGTGTCGGTGCGCAACCTCAAGTGTGCGGCACCGGCGGCCCGAAGTGCCCGGGCAATCTCGCCGCGCTGGTTGCCGGCCGCCTCGGCGTACCGGGCGCGCAGCGCCGGATCGGCCGTCTGCACCTCGTGCAGCACGCCGGTCTCGGGGTCGGCCAGGGTCAGCACGCCGACGTCGGGCAGCTCCAGCTCGCGCGGGTCGACAACCTCGATGGCCAGCACGTCGTGCCGGACCCCGAGCTTGCGGATCGGCCGGGACCAGCCGTCCACCGGCGCCAGGAAGTCGGAGATGACCACGGCGACACCCCGCCGGCGCGGTGGCCGGTTCAGCATGTCGATCAGCTCACCCAGGTCGGTGCGTCCGGGCCGGATCTGGGTACGGGCGATCGCGCGCAGCAGTCCCTGCGCCTCCTTGCGGCCCGGCCGGGCGGGCATCCGCACCATCGGCTGGGTCTGCGGTGCCGGGGCGCTGGGCTCCCGTCGCTTGCGCCAGCTGAAGCCGCTGGGCTGCCGGGCGGGCAGGCCCGAGCCGGTGCCCACTACCGCGCCGATCCGGTTGCCGCCGCGTACGGTCAGGTGCGCCATCGCCGTGGCCGCCGCGAGCACCAGGTCGCGTTTGAGCATGGTCGCCGTGCCGAAGTCGAGGCTGGCCGACAGGTCGACGGCCATCCACGTCTCCAGTTCACGATCGGCGACCGTACGCCGTACGTGCGGAAGCGTGGTCCGGGCCGTGACCGGCCAGTCCATCCGGCGCACGTCGTCGCCGGGCCGGTATTCCCGGCTCTCCCCCGCCTCGCTGCCCGGACCCGGCAGCAGCCCCGCGTAGTCGCCCTGCAGCAGACCGTCCAGCTTGCGGGTGACCAGCAGTTGCAGGCGCGACAGCACGGCCTCGGCGCGGGCCGTGCTCGCGTCCTTCACCACGGGCGGCAGGTCGGCGGTCGTCACGAGCTGACCGTCACTGCTGTCCCGGCCAGGCCGGCTGGTGCGGCATCGAGTCGAACGCCGGGGCGCCGCTGGCCGGGGCCGGCACCGCCGACACCGGATGGCCGTTGGGGTGGGCGCCGGGGTGCCCGTTGGGCGAGGTGCCCTGCCGGGAGGCGACCGACGGCATCGGCACGCTGGCCATGATCCGGGCGACGATGTGGTCGGCCGGGATGTCGTCGGCGAGCGCGTCGTAGCTGAGCACCAGCCGGTGCCGCAGGATGTCCGGGGCGATGTCCTGCACGTCCTGCGGCAGCGCGTAGTCACGGCCGCGGAGCAGGGCGAGGGCCCGGGTGGCGCGGACGATGCCGAGCGAGGCGCGCGGGCTGGCGCCGTACTGGATCAGCTGGGCGACGTCGGGCATGCCGTGCTGGGCCGGCGCGCGGGTGGCCAGCACCAGCCGGACCGTGTAGTCGACCAGCGCGTTGTGCACGAACACCTGGTCCGCGCGGCGCTGCAGGGCCAGCAGGTCCTCGGACGAGAAGATGGTCTTGGGCTCCGGCGGGCTGACGCCCATCCGGTAGACGATCTCGCGCTCCTCCACGTCGGTGGGGTAGCCGACCAGGATCTTCATCAGGAAGCGGTCGCGCTGCGCCTCGGGCAGCGGATACACGCCCTCCTGCTCAATCGGGTTCTGGGTCGCCATGACCAGGAACGGGTCCGGCACCGAGTGCGTCTCGCCGCCGATCGACACCTGGTGCTCGGCCATGACCTCGAGCAGCGCGGACTGCACCTTGGCGGGCGCCCGGTTGATCTCGTCGGCGAGCAGGAAGTTGACGAAGACCGGGCCGAGCTCGACGTCGAACTTCTCGCTCGACTGCCGGTAGATCCGGGTGCCGACGATGTCGGCCGGGACCAGGTCGGGGGTGAACTGGATGCGCGAGAAGGAACCGCCGACGACGCGGGCCAGGGTCTCGACCGCCAGCGTCTTGGCCACGCCGGGCACGCCTTCGAGCAGGCAGTGCCCGCGGGCCAGCAGCGCGACGAACATCCGCTCGACCATCCGGTCCTGGCCGACGATGACCCGCTTGACCTCGAACATGGCCCGTTCCAGCTGGGTGGCGTCCTGAGCGGGCGTCACCGGCCGGCCCATCTCCGGTCGGCCCTGCTCCGGCCGCGCCTGTGCCTGTGCCTGTGCCGGCCAGCCCTGCTCGACCCGGCCCTGCTCCGGCCGGCTCATCTCCGGCCGGGTCTGGTCGGCGCTGCCCGGATCGGCGCTGCTCGTGCCCTCGGGCATGGTCGGCTCGGCCACCGGTCCTCCATCGAGATTCTGCGGTTCTCAGGTCGCGCCGGCACGGGTGCCGACGCTCAAGACTTACACGACCACGCTGGGAGCCGTCGGGCAGAGGCGGATTACGCGCCCGCCGCGCGGGCGAGGATGTCGATCTTTCTGCGCGATGCGCTCGAACGGGCACCTCCGGCGGGTAGACGCGGGACCCGCGTGAGCGTGTAACATTCAGCCCGTCGCCGGGCGACTTCCCCCGTGGTCGCCCGGCGCTCTAATCCCTCCCACCGGATAGTCTTCATCCCATGGTTGAGGGGCTCGAGGAGCTTTCGCCGCAGTGCTCGCGCAAGGGCTGTCGTGCGCCCGGCGCTTGGTCGCTGCTGTGGAACAACCCCAAGCTGCACGAGCCGGCGTACCGCAAGACCTGGCTGGCCTGCGACGACCACCGTGAATACCTCACCGATTTCCTGACCGCGCGGGCATTCCTGCGCGAGGTCACCCCGTTCCGGGCGCCGCAGCGCGACAGCTCCGCTTAGGCTTTCAGCGTGACCGAGCCCAGCGCCCCGGCGCCCGCCCCGACCGACCCGCTCGAGCCGTGGCCCGACACGGTCGAATGGCGACCGGTCTCCCGCAGCCTGATCACTGTGGAGCTGATCAACAGGGCGGTCTGGGTGGTCATCGTCCTGGCCGGCCTGACGGTCGGCGCGGTCCTGACGGACCACTGGATCTGGCGCGCGGCCATGGCGGCGGTCGTGGCCATGGCGATCTGGCGCTCCCTGGTGACGGTCCGGGCCGTCAAAGCCTGGGGGTACGCGGAACGCGACAACGACCTCCTGGTCCGCCACGGCCTGGTGATCCGCCGGCTGTCGATCGTCCCGTACGCCCGCATGCAGTTCGTCGACGTGACCGCCGGACCGCTGGAACGCGCGTTCAAGCTGGCCACCGTCCAGCTGCACACCGCGTCGGCAGCCAGCGACGCCAAGATCCCCGGCCTCCCCCCGGAGGAAGCGTCCCGCCTGCGCGACAGGCTGACGGCGCTGGGCGAGGACCGGGCCGAAGGCCTGTGACCGCCGCCTACTCCCGCCCCCAGCCGGACCCCGGACCCGGCGGCGACCCCGCCGCAACCACCGGGCCGTCCAATGCCGCCGGGCCATCCAATGCCGCCGGGCCATCCAATGCCGCCGGGACGTCCGATGCCGCCGACAACGGGGTGCACCCCGCCGACCGATCGCCGCTCACCGCCGAGCCGCCGGCCGCCGCACCGCCGCCCGCCACCGCTGGGATGCGCCCTGCGGACCATTCACCGCTCACCGCCGCGGCTCAGCCTCCCGCCGCCGGACCGTCCTCAGTTGGTCAACCCGGCGCTCAGGGACCGCTGAATGCCGGCGGCCCACCCGTGGCCTCATCTCCGCCTGAAACCGCCGGGCCGTCGGATCCCGCCGCCGAGCGTTCCCAAGTCGCCAGGTCGGCGGGCGAAGCCGGCCCGCTGCTCTCGGCGGCCGAGCCGGGCGGACCGTCCAGCCAAGCCACCCACCTGCCGCCCGCCCCGCAGCCGGGCGGGCCGCCCACCGAGGCCGGGCCATCAGCGCCCGCGGACGCGGTGGTCGCCGAGCCGCGCCGGCGGTTGCACCCGCTCAGCCCGCTGCTCAGCGGGGCCAAGTCCATCGCCGTCATCGTCGCTGCCCTGAGCTGGCAGACGTTGTCGCAGGTCGGGATCGAGCGCTTCGCCCTCGTGGTGGCCGTCGTCGCGGTCGGCGTTGTCATCTTCGCCGTGATCGGCTGGCTGAACACCGGCTATCACGTCGTCGGGCGGGAGCTGCGGATCCAGGACGGACTGCTCTGGCGGCGCAACCGGGCCATTCCGCTCGACCGGTTGCAGGCCGTCGAGATGCGGCGGCCTTTGCTGGCCCAGCTCACCGGCCTGGCCGAGCTGCGGCTGGAAGTGGTCGGCGGCGGCAAGACCGAGGCTCCGCTGGCGTACCTGAGTGTCCGCGAGGCCGCTGCGCTCCGGCAACGGTTGCTTGCGCTCGCCGGCCGTACCCCCGGGGTTGTTGCTCCGGGCGCCGCGGAGCCGGCGGTGGCCGCAGCCGAGCGGCCACTCTTCCGGGTCAGCAATCGTGACCTGCTGATCAGCCAGCTGCTCACCCCGCAGGCCTTCCTACTGCCGGTCGGTGTCGCCTTTGTGGTGATGCAGTTCGTGCTCGAAGGGTCCTGGACCTTCGTCGGCATCGCCAGCACGGTGACCGCGATGGCCGGTGTGCTGCTGCAGCCGGTCCGGCGGGTGCTGCAGGACTGGGACTTCCGGCTGGCCCGCGACCCCGACGGGCGGCTCGCGGTGCGCTACGGGCTGCTGGAGACCCGCAGCCAGATCGTGCCGCTCAACCGCGTGCAGTCCATCGGGGTGACCTGGCCGCTGCTCTGGCGGGCCAAGGACTGGCTGCACATGCGCCTGGACATCGCCGGGTACGCCGGTCCGCAGTCGAACGACGACAAGCGCTCGGACCGCCTGCTGCCGGTGGGCGTGTTCGCGGCCGGCCGGCAGCTGGTGTGGGAGGTGCTTCCGGGCGTCGACCTGGCCGCACTCGCCACCCTGCCGCCGCCGGACCGGGCTCGCTGGCTGCACCCGTTCGCGCTGCGGTCGTTCGGCACGGGGCTGACGCCGGAGGTCTTCGTCGCGCGGTCCGGGCTGCTCACCAAGGAGCTGACCATGGTTCCGTACGCGCGGCTGCAGAGCGTACGGGTCGTGCAGGGGCCGGTGCAGCGGATGTTGCGCCTGGCCACCGTGTACGCCGACACCGCGGGCGGCCGGTCCGGGGTGGCGCAGGACCGGGACGTCGACGAGGCGTGGTGGATCGCCGAGCAGCTGTCGATCCGTGCCCGCCACGCCCGGGCCGCGACCGCACAGGTCACCGGGCAGCAGCAGCCGATGCTGGCCCCGGCTGTCCCGGGCCCGTCCCTCGCCGGTCAGCCCATGACCGGCCCGGACGAGCAGACGGTCCAGCCCAACGCCGCCGAGCAGACGGTCCGGCCCGACGCCGCCGAGCAGAGGCTCCAGCCCGGTACCACCGATCAGCGTCCGGCGCCCCCGGACAGCGCGGTGCCTGTGGATGACGCGGTGCCTGTGGATGACGCTTACTGGCGCCGACCGCCGCAGCCCTAAGCTGTGTCGCATGGAGCTACCGGAGTTCTCCCCCGGGCTCAGCGCCCGGGTGGAGCTGACCGTCACCGACGCGGACACCGCCCAGGCGCTCGGCTCGGGTGACGTGCCCGTGCTCGGCACGCCCAGGGTGCTCGCGCTGGCCGAGGCCGCCACGGTCGCCGCGACCGCGCGGCAGATGCCCGGCGGCGTCACCACGG
>NZ_JBEZGQ010000386.1:0-7274 GCF_040650095.1 Actinoplanes sp. NPDC048791
CGGGCCGGGCGCCGACACGGCGCCCGGCCGCGGTCAGGAGCACTGCTGGTCGAGCGGGGAGAGCCAGTCCTTGAGCGTGGAGCCCAGCGTCGTGTTGACGTCCTGGGTGGTCTTCACCGCGCTGAAGCTCTTGGCGTCGGCGGCCTTGGCCTTCAGCTTTTCCGCGGTCTGCTTGCCGGCGGTACGCAGCTCCGGGTCGGTGCTCTCCGCGGTGGCGCTGCCGATCGCGGTCGCGAACGCGGTCAGCGCCTGCTTGACCTCCTGCTCGTTCTTCTTGTCGTCGCCGGCGGTCTTGCGCGCGTCGGCCAGCTCGGTGAGGGCCTGGGCGAACGGCGCCATGTGCCGGCTGTAGACCTTGCCGAGAGCTTCGCACGCGGACCTCGTCGAGGCCTCCGCGCTGCGCTGGGCGGCGGGCGGCGCCGAGGCCGTACCGATGCCCACGCCGGCCTCGCCGGGTGCGGGATTGGTGGCGGTGCCGCAGGCAGCCGCCGAGAGCAGCACGCCGCCTAGAAAGATCGCCTGCACAGCCTGGCGCATCGGGGGAACCTCCTGCTGATCGGGGATGCGGGAACGTGGGAGCGCTCCCATCGCGCTCTGCACCATACGTCGCGGTGCAGTCCTCGTCTAGAGACGCCCTTCTATTCCACCGCCCAGTATGCCGGGGGAAGATTCACCGGATGTCGCCTCCCGGCGGGCGTACTCGGGAGACGATGACGGCATGCAAGCAGCACAGGGCGTGCCGTTGTCGTGATGAGCCGTACCTTCGGAATCCTCTCGCCGTTCGTGGGCGGTGACTACTACGGGGCGATCATCGCCGGCGTCAACAGTGCCGCCGTGGCCGCCGGCGACCGGGTCATGGCGGTCCAGACGCTGGATCCGGGTTCGTACAGCGCCGACCGCAGCGGCCTGCCGGACTTCCGCCGGCCGGTGGCCTGGCAGCACCTGGCGGGCCTGATCGTGCTGCCCGGCGCGGTCGACGCCGCCTACGCCCGGGCTGCTCGGACGGCCGGCAAGCCGGTGGTCCTGGTCGGGCACGAGGTGCCGGACAGCGACTGCTCGTCCGTGCTGGCCGACAGCCGCAGCGGGGTCCGGGAGGCCGTCACGCATCTGGCCGGGCACGGCCACGAACGGATCGCCTTCGCCGGCAACCTGACCCACTTCGACGTCCGGGAACGGCACGAGGGCTACCGGGAGGGACTGCTCGCCCAGCAGCTCACGCCGCGGTCCGAGCTGTTGTACGCGCTCAACGACAATCACGAGACCGGCGGCGAGTTCGTCGCCGACGCCCTGATCCGGGCCGGGATGCCGGCGACGGCCGTCGTGACGGGCACCGACCGCAACGCCATCGGCCTCATCCGCCGGCTGGCCGAGGCCGGCTACACGGTCCCCGGCGACCTGGCCGTGGTGGGCTTCGACGACATCGCCGACGCGACGTACCTGCGGCCGAGCCTGTCCACAGTGCGCCAGCCGCTCGACGCGCTGGGCGCGGCCGTGCACGCCCTGGCCCGTGAGCTGGCGGCGGATCCGCGGCTACCGGCCGCCGTACGGTTCGTGCCCACCACCTTCGTGCAGCGCGACTCCTGCGGCTGCCCGAGCCGCGGGCTGCCGGTGTCGGAGTCGCGCACCCGGGAGCTGTTCTCCGACGTCCGCTACCTGCAGGCCACGCTGAACGTGCAGTACGAGCTCGGCATCGAGCTGCTGGGCTCGCACGAGAAGGACCCGCGCGGCCTGGCCTGGATGGAGAGCACCCCGGCGGTCGGCGGTTGCCTCGGTCTGTGGCGCGGCGAGGGTGAGCCGCGCGGCGACGATCCGCTGCTGGAGGTGGTAGGGGAGTTCCGGGCCGGGGGCGGGAAACGCTCCGGGCCGGTGAGCGCGTTCCCCCCGCCCGGGCTGTTCACACTGGCGGACGGCCCGGCCGGCGACATCGTGTTCGTCGTGCCGGTGCGCAGCGCGTCGCGGGACTGGGGCGCGCTGGCGGCGGTCGGGCGGATCCAGGCCAGCACGCCGCCGGGCCGCGAGATGATGAACCAGGCCGGTGCCCTGCTGGCCGCCGCCCTCGACCGGGACGCGATGGTGGCGTCCCTGCGGGACCAGGAGGAGCGGCTGCGCAACGCCGCCCTGCACGACCACCTGACCGGCCTGCCGAACCGGGTGCTGCTGGCCGACCGCCTCCAGCAGGCCGGCCTGCGCGCTGCCCGGCAGCCCGGCCACCGCTTCGCCGTCCTGCTGCTCGACCTGGACGGGTTCAAGGCCGTCAACGACTCCCTGGGTCACGCGGCGGGCGATGTCCTGCTGGTGGAGGTGGCCCGCCGCCTGACCGGGCTGGTGCGTCAGTCCGACACCGTCGCCCGGCTCGGCGGTGACGAGTTCGTCGTGCTGCTCGACGGCTTTGCGACCTGTGACGGCCACGAGCGGGTCCGCGACGCGATCACGGCCGCGATCACCGAGCCGTTCGTCATCGACGGGTGCCCGGTCGAGGTCGGCCTGAGCATCGGTGTCGCACTGTCCACCGACGCTTCGGCGGACCCCGACCATCTGCTCCGGGAGGCCGACGCGGCGATGTACCGCGAGAAGTCGACCGCCCGGCGTCGCTGACCGCCGGGGGAGCGGCTCAGCCGGTGCTGCACACCGTGCCGTTGAGGGCGAACACCCCGGGCAGCACGTTCGGTCCGCTGTAGGCACCGACGAACCCGGCCGTGGCCGTGGCACCGGCGGCCAGCGTGGCGCCCGGGTCGCTGGTGACCCGTACGTCGCGGCCGGTCTGGGTCCAGGTGGCGCTCCAGCCGCTCTGCACGCTCTGCCAGCCCGTGGGCCAGGTGAAGGTCAGCGTCCAGCCGGTGACCGGGGCGGGCCCGTTGTTGGTGACCTCGACGGCGCCGACGAAGCCGTTGCCCCAGTCGTTGGTGTCGCTGAACTTGACCGTGCAGCTGCTGCTCGCCGGGGCGGTGGTGGTGACGGTCAGCGGCAGGGACGACCACGACACCCGGCCCGCGGTGTCCCGGGCCAGCACGTTGACGGTGTAGCGGGTGCCGGGCGTGAGGTTGCGGGCGGTGAAGGACGTGCCCGAGGTCTCGCCGAGCTGCTCGCTGACGGCCCCGTTGGCCCGGTACACCTCGTACTTGGCGATCGGGTCGCGGCCGGGCCGCGCCGCCGGCCAGGAGATCGTCGCGGTCCGGTCGGTGACGGCCCCGGCGACGGGCGCGCCGGGTGCTCCGGGGGCCCCGGAGCCGGTCCGGGCCGGGTGCAGGGTCACAGCGTGAGCGAGTACGGCGCCAGCGTCTGCTCAGTCGCAGTTCCCACCGCGGCGGTCTCGAGCGCCGGGGCACCGTTACCGAGCGAGATGACAGTCGGCGCGGTGCTCGTGCTCGGGCTGTACCCCCGGTAGTCCAGGGTGGCCGTCCGCTCGTTGTCGGGGTCCCGGTTGACCAGCAGCACCTGCAGGTCGCCGTTGGGCCGGCGGGCGGCGTGCGCGGCGACGAGCGGATCGTCGGTGCCGGCCCGGACCAGCTGGTCGCCCGGGTGCACGAAGGACTTCATCAGCGTCAGCGCGTGGTACGGCGCGAACGGCGTGTTCAGCGGCGGCTCGCACACCGACCCGTCGGACGCGCAGTTGCCGGAGGAGAGCAGGCCGAAGTCGCCGTAGTCGCGCTGCCCGGCAACGGTCGACACGTTGCCGATGCCGTTGTGGACGTTCCACCACTGGACCGTGAAGACGCCGTTCTCCAGCAGGTCGCTGTACGCGTCGGCCAGGAACAGGGCGCCGGGCTGGGTGTTCTGTCCCACCCCGACGTTCATCTCGGTCAGGCTCACCTGGATGCGGCCGGCGTTGCTGCCGGCGTACTGGTCGATCTGCCGGCGCAGCAGGTACATGGCGTCGTCGACGTGACTGGTCCTGGTGAGCGCCTCGGCCGCCGTGCCGCCGCCGGGATACCAGTGCACGTCCACGAAGTCGATGTGCGCACCGGCGCGGGTGAGCACCTCCTGGTTCCAGGTCCCGGCGTCGCCCGCGCCGACCAGCCCGTCGGGCCAGTTGCCCGGCGTGGTGAGCACCGCGCCGATCTTGATGTCCGGGTCGACGGCCCGCATCGCCTCGGCGAACGCGACCACCCCCGCGGCGTACGCGGCCGGGCTCTTGTCGGCATGGTTGTCGGCCTCCCACGGCTCGCCGTAGTGGCCGTTGCCGTAGTTCTCGTTGCCGATCGTCCAGTACCTGGCCCGGTAGCCCTTGTCCTTGGCGTGGCGCACCCAGTCCGCGGCCTCCTGGGCCGTCCCGGTGCCGTAGTTCGCGATGATCATCGGCTCGGCACCGATCCGCCCGGCCGAGGCCATGAAGGTGTCGAAGTCGGTGTCCGGGGCGACGTAGCCACCGGGCGCGGTGTGGTCGCGCCAGTGGTAGATGTCGGCGTACGAGCCGCCGGGGTAGCGCAGCATCCGCACGCCGGCCGACTTGAGCAGGTCCGAGGTCTCGGCCGTGCCCAGGTTGGTGTCCCAGATGGCGTCGTTGACGCCCAGGGCTGTGTCCGGAACGGTGGCCAGGCCCGCCTGGGCGTTCACGGTCACGGCGACGGGAGCGGGGGCGGCGGCGGGCGCGGCGGTGGAGGCGGTGGGTGCGGCGACACTGCACAGCGCGGCGGCGCCGAGCAGCAGCGAACCCCGCGCGACCCGGTGGAAGATCGCGGACGGCATGGCTCTCCGATCGGAGGACAGCGAAAGTTGGGAGCGCTCCCATACTCGCTGTCGCAACGATCACTGTCAATCTCCCTCCGCGCGGCCCGGCGGCCTGGGAAATCCTCACATTCGGCACAGGTCAGTCGAACAGTCAGACGAGCCCATCGGGGGGCTTCCAGGGCGGACAGGTGATTCGGTTGAAGATGTCGAACCTCAGAGTCGGGCTCCGGCTCGGCGCCGGCTTCCTCGTGGTGATCATCGGCATGGTCGTGCTGACGGTCATCGGCGTCAGCGAGGTCAACAAGATCAACGATCGGCTGACCGTCGTCAACGACCTCAACGGCGTGAAGCAGCGGTACGCCATCAACTTCCGGGGCAGCGTGCACGACCGCGCGATCGCCGTCCGGGACGTGGTGCTCGCCCGTACCGGTGCCGAGGTGCAGACCGAGGTCGACACCATCGCCAAGCTGACCACCAAGTACGACGAGTCCGCGGTCAAGATGGCCGCGATGTTCACCGACGGGTCCGACGTCAGCGCCGAGGAGAAGCAGGCCCTCGCCGAGATCAACCGCATCCAGGCCAAGACACTGCCGCTGATCAGCCAGGTCGTCGACCTGCGCCGGGCCGGCACCGACGAGCAGGCCTACGTCGTGCTCACCACGCAGGCCAAGCCGGCCTTCATCGAGTGGCTCGCCGCCATCAACGTGTTCATCGACCTCGAGGAGGCGATGAACAAGGCCGAGACGGCCCAGGCCCGCGAGATCGCCGACGGGTTCATGACCATCATGGTGATCGGCCTGCTGCTGGCCGCCCTGATCGCGGCGCTGGTCGCCTGGCGGATCACCCGCGGCATCACCCGGCCGCTGGCCGAGGCCGCCGACGTGCTCGTCGCGGTGGCCGACGGCGACCTGACCCGGCGGGTGGACGTACGCGCCGCCGACGAGGTCGGCCAGATGGGCCGCTCGGTGAACACGGCACTGGACGCGATCAGCACCGTCATCACCGAGTTCGGCCGCAGCGCCCAGGGCCTGGCCCAGACCAGCCACCGCATCGGCGCTCTGTCCGGCCAGATCGCCAAGGGCGCGGAGGAGTCCTCGTTGCAGGCCAACGTGGTGGCCGACGCGGCCCAGGAGGTCTCCCGCAACGTGCAGACCGTGGCGGCCGGCTCGGAGGAGATGGGCTCCTCGATCCGCGAGATCTCGCACAACGCCAACGAGGCCGCCACCGTCGCGGCCCGGGCGGTCGACACCGTGCGGGTCACCACCGACACCGTGTCCCGCCTCGGCGATTCCAGCCGCATGATCGGCGACGTGGTCAAGGCGATCACCAACATCGCCCAGCAGACCAACCTGCTCGCCCTGAACGCGACCATCGAGGCCGCCCGGGCCGGCGAGGCCGGCAAGGGCTTCGCGGTGGTGGCCGGTGAGGTCAAGGAGCTGTCCCAGGAGACCGCCCGGGCCACCGAGGACATCTCCCGCCGGGTCGAGGCCATCCAGGCCGACACCACCAGCGCGGTCGCCGCGATCGCCGAGGTCACCGCCGTCATCACCCAGATCAGCGACTACCAGACCACGATCGCCTCGGCGGTCGAGGAGCAGACCGCGACGACCAATGAGATGAACCGCAGTGTCAACGACGCCGCGTCCGCCTCCGGCCAGATCGCCGCCAACATCAACAACGTGGCCGACGTGGCCCGCAACACCACCGCCTCGGTCGAGGAGTCGCGCCGCGCCGCCGACGAGCTCGACGAGGTGAGCCGCAAGCTCCAGGCCCTGGTCGGCGGCTTCCGGATCTAGTCGCATCTGACGCACAGCGTCCCGGCGTGAGCACCACGCGCCGGGACGCTGTGCTGTGCGCGGCGCGCCGGTGAAAGACCGGGCCGGGTGCCGGACATGTGCCAGGGTGAACGTGGTGAACACGCAGGCGCGCCGGGCCCGCTTCGAGGAGCTCGCGGTCCTGCTGATGGAGCCGCTGCGCCGGTTCCTGGTCCGCCGTACGGATCCGGACACCGCCCAGGACGTGCTCTCGGAGACGCTGCTGGTCTGCTGGCGCCGGCTCGACGAGGTGCCCGAGGACCGCCTGCCCTGGGCGTACGGTGTCGCCCGGCACTGCCTGGCCAACGCCGAACGCGCCCGCCGCCGCCAGGGCCGCCTGGCGGCCCGGATCCTCGCCCTCGATCCGCCCCCGGCCGCCGTCGCCGAGCCCGCCGAGCTCCCGGACGAGCACCTGCACACCGCGCTGGGCCGGCTGGGCGCGCTGGACGCCGAGATCGTCCGCCTGTGGGCCTGGGAGGACCTGGGCCCCGCGCAGATCGCCGCCGCGCTGGAGCTCACCCCGAACGCGGTCAGCATCCGGCTGCACCGGGCCCGGGGCAAGCTGCGGGCGGAGTTGCGAAAGCTCGGCGCGGGTGCCGGACATGACGTACCGGAAGAGGGGAGGCGGCCGTGACCGACGACGACCTGCGGCCCGGCTGGTGCCGCTGTCCCCGGACCGCGTGACCCGTCTGCTGGAGGATTCCATGATCACCGACCTCGGCACCGTGCCACCCCGTCCGCGCCCCGTCCGCCGGTGGGCGCTCGCCGCGGCCGGCCTGGTCCTCGTGGCCG
>NZ_JBEZGQ010000387.1:0-7270 GCF_040650095.1 Actinoplanes sp. NPDC048791
CCGCCCACAGCACCAGGCCCACGACCGCGTAGCTGAAGGCGCTGCGGACGCCGAACGTGCGCAGCAGCAGCCACACCCCGAAGGCCGCGCCGGCGGCCCGTCTGCCTGGCTGCTCGCCCAGCTACGCGAGCCCTACGTCAAGCTCGTCGCCTCCCAGCTGCTGACCGGCGGCGTCGCTCTGGCCGCCAACATCCTGATGGTCCGCGCCCTGAGCCCGTCCGGGCGCGGCGAGGTCGCCCTCATCCTGCAGGTCGTCTACCTGGCGACCCAGGTGCTGCTGCTGGGCACCGAACGCAGCTTCGTCGCGAGCTACCACGACGTCACGCCGGCGGCAGCGGTCCGCGCCTACGCCCGGCTGCTCGTCGTTCCCGGCGGGCTGGCCCTGTCGGCCGCGGCCGCCTTCGCCGTGCTGGCCCCGGAACGCTTCAACCCCGGGCCGGTGGTCATCACCCTGATCGTCGCCTACGCGGCCGCCGAGGCCTCGAGCCTGGCGACCCGGGCCATCGCGATCTGCGTCGGCCGGGTACGCGACTTCCTGTACGCCCGCATCATCGAATCCCTGCTCCTGCTGGCCCTGCTGGTCACACTGTTCGTGGCGGGCACCACCCAGCCGGCCGTGTGGATCCTCGCCTACCTGGTCTCCGGAGCGGTGCCGACCGTCGCCTACCTGGTGCTGTGGCTGCGCCTGCCGGCTCCGGCCGCCGCGCCGCTGACCCGTAACCGCACGGTCCGCCAGGAGGGTCTCGCACTGTTCCCGGCCGCCCTGTCCAACATGGCCATGCTGCGGTCGGACCGGCTGGCCCTGCCCGTGCTGGCGTCGACCTCGGCCCTCGGCCTGTACGCCAGCGTCGCCACGATGACCGAGCTGCTGGCCTGGCCACTGCGCGCGTACGCGGACTCCCGGCTGGGCAAGTGGCGGGCCAGCCACCGCGAGGGCGCGCTGCGTACGCGTCCGATCGTCCTCGCCGCGGTTGTCTACTGCCTGGTCGTGGCCCCGATCGCCGCCGGCGGGCTCTACCTGCTCATCGTGCCCGTCTTCGGCGAGCAGTACGCCCCGGCCAAGGCCGTCGTGCTGCCGCTGGTCGCCGCGGCCGGCCTCTACGCCGTCTCCCGGATCAGCCTGGGCCTGCTCATCGCCCGGGGCTACAGCGGGCTGGTGTCCGCGGCCGAGATCACCGGTTTCGCGGTCAGCTTCGCGGCGTACCTGCTGCTGATTCCGTCGCTGGGCATCCTCGGCGCCGCGTACGGCTCGCTGATCGGCTACGGCGCCTGCCTGCTCTTCGCCCTCGTCACCAGCCGGGTCACCCGGGACCGGGTCGCGCAGGTGACCGCATGAGCTGGCTGCGGAACCCTCGCGTTTTTCTGGCCCCCGGCCTGGTGATGATCCTGGTCGCCATCGGCGGGCGGTTCACCCTGGACCGGGCCGGCTTCCTCGACCTGGCCTGGGTCGACCTGCGGGTGATCGGGCTGGGAATCGCCCTGGTCGTGCTCGCGGTCGACGTCGCCCGGCGGCCCCACGTGCTGGGCGGGCACCGGCGGGAGGGCTGGCTGGTGACGACCGTGCTGTTCTTCCTCTTCCAGATCGCCTCGGGACTGTGGGCGCCGCAGGCCTCCCGGGTCGGCCCGCAGACGCTCGACCTGATCCTGCTGGGCGTGCTGACCGTGGCGTTCTACGTCTACACGATCGGCGACCCGGCGGTGGTCATCCGCACCACGTTCCTGCTGTTCTTCGTGGCGGCGGTCGTCTTCGCCCTGGCCGCGCTGTTCATCAACGGCCCCGGCGACCAGGGCCGCTACTCCGCGTTCGGCGGCGGTCCCAACGTCTTCGTCCGCATCGAGATCCTCGGCGTGATCAGCGCGGTGGCCCTGTTCCTGATCACCCGGCGCATCCTGCCGCTGCTGGTCATCCCGCTGTTCCTGCTGGCCGCGGTGCTGTCCGGGTCGCGGGCCGGCCTGCTCGCCGGGGTGGCCGTCGGCGTCTTCGCGCTCTTCAAGATCCGCGGCCGGCTGCGCACGGGCCCGGTCGTCGCCGCGGGGGCCGTGCTGGTGCTCGCCACCGCCACCGTGTGGGCGTTCGCGCCGCCCGCCTTCACCAACCTGTTCCAGGAACGGTTCGTCGAGCAGACCGTGCAGCAGCGCTACCTTTCCGACCGTACGGACATCTGGGCGGCCGCCTGGCGCCTGGCCGTCGAGCACCCGCTCGCCGGCGCGGGACTGGACGGCTTCTACGGCCTCATCGGCGTCAACCAGGGCGTCGAATATCCGCACAACTACGTGCTGGGCGTCGCGGCCGAGGGTGGCCTGATCGGCATCGGCCTGCTGACCGCGGCGATCGTGTTGTGGACCCGTACGGTGCGCGGCGGCGGTGTCCGCCCGCAGCTGACCGGGCTCGCCGTGTCGGCGGCGGTCTTCGTCGCGCTGAGCAGCTTGTTCTCCGGTGACTACTACGACGCCCGGCTCGCCTGGCTGTTCGCCGCCATGGCCGCGGCCGCGGCGGTCGTCCCCCTGGCCCCGGTGACCGCCGAGCTGGCCGTACCGGTCAGAGAGCCGGTGTCGTCATGACCGCGCACGCCAAGATCGGCCGCCGGGCGGTGCTGCTGCTCGCCGTGGCCTCGCTGACCGCCGCGAGCGCGCCACCGCGCACCGACGTACCGTCCATCATGGAGCCCGTGCCGGCGCCGCCGGCCGCACCGCGACCCGAACTCACGGTCAAGCTCAAGCCGGTCTCGCACTGGGCTTCGGTGTTCCTGCAGAGCTGGGACTACATGGCCGCGAACAGCGTCCCGATGAGCCGGTCGGCGGACAGCTGGGACCACTACGACCTGTCCTACTCGGTCGACTCCTGCATCGCGATGTTCCGGGCCACCGGCGAGCACCGCTACCTCGACCGGGCCCTTCTGTTCGTGGAGAACGTGGCCGCCTCGGCCCGGCCCTCGTCGTCGCTGCCGGACAGCCGGTTCCACGACGACTTCCGCGGCTGGGCGTCGAGCAGCTCGGGGCAGGGCGGCAACGAGGTGCCGCTCTACGAGAGCTACTTCTGGCGCTACGGGACCGCGCTGCTGGTCGCCATGCGCGAAACCCCCGACGTGCACCGCGATCCGGCGTACCGCTCGCGCTACGAGCGGCTGCTGGCCTTCGCGGAGACCCACATCTTCGAGAAATGGTACGCACGGGGAGCCGGCGACACGATCTACCGCGAGCGCACCCACATGGCCGCGCACTGGGCGCTGATCGGGCTGAACCTGTCCCGGATCACCACCGATCCCGCGCGCCGCCGGCGGTACCTCGAAGTGGTCGGCAACATCGACCTGCACCTGCCCGGCAGTGGCGCGAGCCTGCGCGGTCAGCTGCGGCGCAACCCCGCCGAGCCCACCGCGTACTTCTGGAGCGACGTGTGGGGCTCGGCCCGGCGGCCGGGGCAGGACGTCAGCCACGCCAACGGCGTCATGGCGTACGTCGTCGAGGCCCGCGACCGCGGCCGGCCCTGGACCGGCGCCGACATGGCGGCCTTCGGCGCGCTGCTGACCAAGGTGATCTGGCCCGGCGGCACCACCTACCGCAACTTCGTGGACGGCACCGGCGCCGACAACGGGTGGTTCTCCGACGGTTTCGTGAAACTGGGCCGCTACGACGCGGCCGTGCAGCTGCGGCTGGAGCAGCACCAGGTCGTCAACGACCAGTTCGCCGCCAACATGGCGCTCAACGCCCGGATCCTGCGGTCGTAAGGAGGTTATGGGAGATGAAGGCTTCGCTGGTGGACCCGACAGCCCGGGAATGGAAGGAGGCCCTGCAGCAGAACTCGCACGACATGTACCACGAGCCCGCGTACGTCGAGCTCGACGCGAAGCTCTACGGCGGTGCGCCGACCGCCTTCCACTACGCCGAGGAGGGCCGCCGGCTGCTCCTGCCGCTGATCCTGCGGGACGTGCCCGGCTCGGAGCTGCGCGACGCCGTCTCGCCGTACGGCTATCCCGCGCCGATCGGCGACGGCGACCCCGCGTTCTGGGCCCGGGCCTGCGCCGCGCTGCTCTCCACGCTGCGCGCCGAGGGCATCGTGACGGCGTTCGTCCGGATGCACCCGCTGCTGGACGCGCCGCTGAGCACGCTGGAACGCTTCGGCGCGCTGGTCCGGCACGGCGAGACCGTCTCGATGGACCTGACCGTCAGCCTCGACGAGATGTGGCGCCAGACCCGCAGCGACCACCGCAACCACATCAACCGTGCCCGCCGCGAAGGCACCCGGATCGTCTTCGACGACTGGGACCGGCTCGGCGAATGGGTGGCGGTCTACCACGACAACATGCGGCGGGTCGGGGCGTCGTCGTACTACTTCTTCACCCGCGAGCACCTGGCCGCGCTGCACGACGCCGTCGGCGACCGCATGCACCTGGCCGTCGCGCTGGAGGGCGACGAGGTGGTCGGCGGCAACACCTTCTTCGAACACGACGGCATCGCCACCGGCTACGTGTCGTCGACCCGGCGGGCGCCCAAGCGCTACGCCGACGAGCTGCTGTACGACGAGGTCCGGCGGTGGTGCAAGAGCCGCGGCGACACCGTCTTCCACCTCGGCGGGGGCAAGGGTGGCAGCAACGACTCGCTGTTCTCGTACAAGGCCGGTTTCTCGCCGGGCCGGCACCCGTTCCACAGCTGGCGGATCGTCGCCGACCCGGACGCGTACCGCCGGCTGGTGGCCGACCGCCGGCCCGGCACCGACCCGGACGACCTGTCCGCCACCTTCCCGCCCTACCGTTAGGAGCCCGGCATGCGCATCACCTGCATCGGCGGCGGCCCCGCCGGCCTGTACTTCGCGGTGCTGGCGAAGCTGGCCGACCCCGCGCATCAGGTCACCGTGCTGGAACGCAACCCGGCCGGCGTCACGTACGGCTGGGGGGTGGTCTTCTGGGACGACCTGCTCGACGACCTGTTCCGCTACGACCCGGTCAGCGCCGGACGCATCGCGCAGGCGGCCTGCCGCTGGGACGAGTACGAGGTCCGCGCCACCGGCAAGGCGGTCACCCACCTGGCCGGGTACGGCTTCAGCCTGGGCCGGCACAAGCTGCTGGACATCCTCGCCGCCCGCGCCGTCGAGCTCGGCGTCGAGATCAGCTACCGCGACGAGCTGACCGAGGTCCCCGACGCCGACCTGGTGGTGGCCTGCGACGGTGCCGGCAGCAAGATCCGCGACCAGCACGCCGAGCACTTCGGCGCGGAGCTCGAGACGGGCCGCAACAAGTACATCTGGCTGGGCACGCCGCACGTCTTCGACACGTTCACCTTCGGCTTCGAACGCACCGCGGCCGGCTGGATCTGGTACCACGCCTACCCGTTCGACGACGGCACCAGCACGTTCATCGTGGAATGCTCGCCCGAGACCTGGGCCGGGCTGGAGCTGGACCGCCTCGACGCGGCGCAGGGCTGCGCCCGCCTGCGGGAGATCTTCGCCGACCACCTGGGCGGGCAACCGCTGATCGACCAGCGCGCCGAGGCCGGCGGCACCGGCTGGCTGAACTACCGCCGGCTGACCAACCAGCGCTGGGACCACGGCAACGTGGTGCTGATGGGCGACGCGGCCCACACGACCCACTTCGCGATCGGCTCGGGCACCAAACTGGCGATGCAGGACGCGATGGCCCTGGCCGACATGGTGGCCGGTGGCGACGACCTGGCGGTGGCGCTGGAACGCTACGAACACCGCCGCAAGACGGCGCTGGCCCCGCTGCAACGGGCGGCCAAGGCCAGCAGCGAATGGTTCGAGCGGGTGCCGGACTATGCGGACCTGCCGGCCAAGCAGTTCTCGTACGCGCTGTCGAACCGCCGCGGCGAATACCCGATGTGGCGCTACCTGCTGCACGTGGCGACGCAGAGCGCGGCGCCCCGGGCGTTGCTGCGCTGGACGCTGAGCGGGCGGCGCTGGCACCGGGCCCGGCGCCGGCCCGCGTTGGCCGCCGCGAGCACGACGGTGCGCCGCCGAGTCCCACCGGCCCGGGTCGGGTCCGGCACCATGTGACCATGGTCGACACCGCCACACTCCTGGCCGCCTACGACGAGCAGATGCGGATGGCTCACGGCACCGTCCCGTCCGGCATGACCTACCAGTACGACGGCCCGATCCTGCGCATCGTCGGCGCGCACGTGGGACGCATCCGGACACCACGCGACGTCGGCGTCCGGGGCGTCGAGCTCGACCGGCTGATCACCCGGCAGCGGGACTACTTCCAGGCCCGCGGCCAGGGCGTCGAGTGGAAGCTGGCGGCCCACGACCTGCCCGCGGAGCTGCCCGAACGCCTGGTCGCGGCCGGCTTCGAGCCGGAGCAGCCGTCAACCGTGCTGCTCGGCCACGCCGAGGAGGTGGCGGCCGACCCGGTGCTGCCCGGCGGCGTGGTGCTGCGGCAGGTCAGCGAGGCCGAGGACCTGCGCCGCTTCGCCGACCACCAGACCGAGGTGATCGGGACGGACTGCTCCTGGGTCGCGGCCGACCTCGGCGCCCGGGTGGCGGCCGCTCCCGGCCTGATCACCATCCTGGTCGCCGAGGCCGGCGACCGGGTCGTCTGCACCGCCATCGCGACGTACTACCCGGGCACCGACTTCGTCGCCCTGCTCGGCGGCGCGACGCTGCCGGAGTGGCAGGGCCGCGGTCTCTACCGCGCCATGATCGGCGCCCGGGCCCGGGAGGCGGTCGCCCGCGGCTTCCGGCTGCTGCACGTGGACGCGTCCCCGGCCAGCGCGCCGATCCTGCGCCGGTGCGGCTTCCACGAGATCACCACCTCGACGCACTACCAGTGGACGCCGCCGCAATAGATCGTCGCGCCGAGGTGTTGTACCACAGCGTGACCCTTGCTTTCGCCGTCCTGGGCGACTCCATCGCGTACGGGCAGGGCGCCGCCCGCCAAGCCGACACGATCGGCGCGCGGCTGTCCGCCGACCTAACCACCGCCGGCATCACGACCGACTGCCGGGTGTTCGCCGTACCCGGTGCCCGCAGCCAGGCCCTCCAGAGCCAGGCCCGCAGCGCCGCCGCCTGGCGCCCCGGACTGGCGCTGATCATCATCGGCGCCAACGACCTCACGCACTTCGTGCCGCCGGCGCAGGCCGCGGCGAGCCTCGGTGATGCGGTTCGAACGCTGCGTGCGGCCGGCGCTGAGGTGGTCGTGGCTCCGGCGCCGGATCTGAGCGTGGTGCCGTGGGTGCCGCCGCAGACGCGGATGCTGGTGCGGGCGGCCAGCGCGGCGATGCGGCAGGCTCAGACCCGGGCCGCGGTTGACGCCGGGGC
>NZ_JBEZGQ010000388.1:0-7268 GCF_040650095.1 Actinoplanes sp. NPDC048791
GAGCTGCCCGGCCAGACGGGCGATCAGGCCGGCCCCGTCGCCGCCGTCGTCGGCGGCCCGGCGCACCAGCGCGACCAGTTCGTCGGTCTCCGCACCGGCGTCCGCGCAGACGGCGAGCAGATCACCGGCGCGCACCACGAGCCCGGCACCGGGCAGGGGCTGTACACGCATGTTCATACCAGCCTCCCGCCGCGGAAGCGCCACCGCAGGAACGGCACCCGCATCGGTCCGTTGGCGACCAGCCAGACAACCACCCAGACCACGGCGAAGTGCGTGGCGAAGGCCCATCCGGGTGGCACGGTGTCGATCAGCGGGACCGCGCCGGCGCGCAGGAGCAACCAGAGCAAAACCCCTTCGGGTACGCCGGTGAGCAGCCCGAACAGTGAAGGCCAGTCCTTCTCCCAGCGGAACTGCATGAGCAGGTGGTACAGCGCTTCCCAGGCGATGCCGAGCACGGCCACCGCGGCCAGCACGACGAACGCCACCCGGTACCGCTCGGACAACGGTCCCGGCACCGGCAACAGCGGGATCAGCACCAGGGTGACCAGCGAGCCGACCAGCGCCAGCAGGAACAGCCGGGTCTGGATGCGGCCGATCAGGATCGGGACCATTGCGCACTCCCCTGCACCGGGCGGCCGAGACTCCAGCGGATCCACTGTGCGGTCGACCGCACCGGGCCGAGCCGCTTGCACCAGCCCCGGCGGGCCAGGTCGTCGGTGATCTCCTGGGCGGCCACCTGCAACCCGAGGAAGGTGTCCACGCCGGGGAAGTAGCCGCCGAGCGTGGCGGTGCCGGAGGCGTAGACCGCCCCGTCACCGTTGGCCACGCCTTTGACCTCGAAGGTCCGCTCCACATCGAGCCGGCCGAGCGGGTTGCGCCCGGCGCCGCCGTGGGTGAGCAGGTCGTCGAGGACCCGGTGCTCCGCGATGTCGGCCTCCAGCCCGGTGCAGTCGATGATGTAGTCGGACTGGATGTTCTGCAGGCCGTCCTCGCGCCGGACGATGCTCAGCACGGTGCCCTCCGGGCCCGGCCGGACCTCTTCCACGGTGCCCTGGAAGGCGCGGTACCAGCCGGCGTTGCGGCCGGCCCGCATCTGCTGCTGCCAGCGGCGCCGTTTCGGCGTGTTGGTGCCGCCCATCCGGCGGTATTCGGCGGCCCGCTCGTCGCCCTCGAGCCGGCGCATCCTGGCCTTGAGCTGCCCGCCCCAGACCGACTTCGGATAGTTGAAGCCCTGGTAGGCGAAACCGTGGCCGCCCCGGCGCCGGGACCACAGGTGCGGGCCGTGCGCGCCGGCCACGAACGTGCGGAAGATGTGCACGATCTCGGTCTGCAGCCCGTGCCGTTCCCGGTCGTCCATCAGCCGCTGCAGCACCCGGGACGCGACGATCCCGCCACCCCGCACGACCACCGTGCCGGGCGAGGTCTTGAGGAACTCGTAGACGTGCTCGTGCGGCTCGTACGCGTTGACCACGTGGTGGAAGTCGCGGTGCTTCTCGCGGAAGGCCTGCAGGTCGGGCAGGAACCGCAGCCCGGGATAGCCGACCGCGAGGTGCACGAACCGGGACCGGTACGCGATCCGCTTGGTCGCGCTCGTGCCCGCCGGCGGGGTCAGGATCGTGAAGTAGCCGCCGCCGACCCGGCGACGCACCATCCGGACCACACCCTTGACCAGCATCTCCGGGTAGGCGATCCGCGCCGCCTCGCGCTCCAGGCTGGCGAAGACGTCGCCGGCCCGCGGGGTCCAGTAGTCGGCGAAGATCGGCTCCCCGAGCACGTGCACCAGCGGTCGCAGCGTCCGGTCCCGCCACGCCTCGGCCAGCGCGTACGAGGGGAAGCCCCAGATGTTGTCCGGCCGCGAGGAGGAGTCCGAGCGGATCCGCTCCGGTTTCGGGATCTGCGACACCCGGGTCAGGTACTGGTACGTCTGCCACGGATGGTCGATGTTCGACAGCACCGCGATCCGGTTCGTCGGCACCCCGGCGATGCGCAGATAGTCGACGGTGACGAAGGAGCCGATGCCGCCGCCGACGCTGACGAACGGGATGTCGCGGACCTCGATGCCGGATTCCTCGACCATCGCGTCGGACCACTGCGACTCCCGCAGCAGCCTGGGCGTCAAGTCACCCGGCGCAGCGCCCTGTTGCAAATCCATACTGTTTCCCCCGTTGTGCCGGGCAGTCATCACGCCCGATGTCCCCATACGGGTACCACACGCTGACAACGCGGCGTCGTTCCTCCGTCACGCCGCAGGCCACACCATCCGCACCTGCTGTGCCTTCGCTGACGGGCTCTGCCGGATCGCCGCGCACACGCGCCTCACCCGCGGTGCTCGACGGGCCGTCACCCGTGGGCCCGTCCGACAGCTCCGCTTTCCTCTCCCGGCGCGCCGACCCGCGAGCCCAGCGCGCCGACCGGCGCGCCGGGTCCATCGGCCATCGACACGCCGGCCGGGGACCGCACCGGTCCGGTGGCGATCAGGCGGCGCAGCGCCGGGCCGAGCGGGCGTTCGACCAGGCGGTGGACCAGCCAGGCGGCGACGAGCAGCACCAGGATGGCGCCGGCGACGAGCAGCGGCACCGGGAGACCGGTGCGGTCGTAGGCGTACCGGATCATCGTGTAGCCGATGCGCGGATGCAGCAGATAGAACGGGTACGACACGGCCCCGGCCACGGCCAGCCAGCGCCAGCTCCAGCGGTCGGTGTGCCCGAGCGCGATCACCAGCAGCACCGCGAACCCGAGCGTGATGATCAGCAGCCCCGGCCCGACCGGCACCGCGAAGCCGGGGTTGGCGATCAGCACGCGCTCCCGCACGCGGACCAGGCTGAGCACCCACGACGCGGCAAGCAGCAGCCCCAGCGGCAGGGTCATCCCGTGCCGGCGGATCAGATAGAACGTCATGCCGGCCACGAAGTACGGCGCGTACTGCGGCATGACCAGCTCCGCGAGCGGCACCCCGGCCGGTACGACGACGGAGGCGGCCAGCCAGCCGACGCCCAGCGCGAGCACGCGGCCACGGGTGAGGCCCAGCGCGATCATGACCATGAAGAGCAGGTAGAAGCGCAACTCGTACCAGAGCGTCCAGTAGATGGTGTCGACGTAGGGCACGTTCAGCGGCGCGGCGAGCATGGTGAGGTTGACGGCCACGTCACCGCCGGTCAGGCCGTGCGGCAGCGGGATGCCCTCGGTGAGCGGGAACCAGGTCATCACGGCCGTGGTGATCAGCACGCACGCCCAGAACGCCGGGTAGAGCCGGCCGGCCCGGGAGGCGAGGAAGGCGCGCGGGCTGCGGTCCCAGCCGCTCATGCAGATGACGAACCCGCTGATCATGAAGAACACCTCCACGCCGAGGTTGCCGTAGATCAGCACCGAGTTCACCGCCTGCGGCAGATGCGTGCTGGTCGGCCGTACGCCGTCCACCGACCAGGCCATGCCGAGGTGATGGGCGGCCACCACCAGCGCGCACAGCAGCCGCAGCCCGTCCAGGGCGAGCAGACGATCCTTCGTCGCAGCCACGATCGGCCGCCTCCTGTCTGTTCTGCGTAGTCCATCGCCGCGAGTGGCGCAGCCACCGACGGTGCGGAAGGGGTGATGCGTGGGTCAGTCCCGGGCGGGCAGGCGGATGGTGAAGGTACTGCCGTGGCCGGCGCGGCTGGTCGCGGTGACGGTGCCGCCCTGCGCGCCGACGAGGTCACGGACGATGGCCAGGCCGAGGCCGCTGCCGCCGGTGTGCCGGTTGCGGGACCGGTCCGCGCGCCAGAAGCGGGTGAAGACGTGCGGCAGATCGTCCTCGCTGATCCCGTCGCCGGCGTCGACGACCTCGATCACCAGATCGTCGCCGTCGAGACGGGAGCGGACGGTCACGGTGGCGCCCGGCGGGGAGTGCCGTACCGCGTTGGAGAGCAGGTTGCCGACGACCTGGCGCATCCGGAGCGGGTCGAGCATCACCTCGGGATCGCCGACCGGTTCGGTCACGATCGTGACGTCCCCGGAGCGGCTGCCGTGCACGGCGGCGACCTGGTCCAGCAGCTCGTTGACGTAGACCAGCTCCGGGTGCAGGCGCAGCTGCCCGGCGTCGGCCGCGGCGAGGTCGCGCAGATCATCGATGATGTGCTGGAGCACGTCGGCCTCATCGGCGAGCAGATCCAGCAGCTCGGGGTCGGGGTCCGCCACCCCGTCCCGGGTGGCCTGCAGCCAGGCACGGATGTTGGTCAGCGGCGTACCGAGCTCGTGCGCGATGTCGTTGACCATGGCCTGCCGCTGCCGTTCGCCGGCCTCCCGGCGCTCGGTCAGGTCGTTGAACGCGGCGGTGAGCCGGCCGATCTCGTCCCGGCCCCGGATCGGCAGGCGGGCCGCGCCCTGCTCCGCGGCGCGGGTGAGCGCGCGCAGCGGCCGGGACATCCGTACGCCGACCAGCAACGTGATCGCGACGGCGACCGCCAGCACCAGCGCCGAGACGCCGGCGATCCCCATCGTGCTGGCCCGGGAGAGGTCGAAGACCGGGCCGGTCACCGATGCCGCGTCGTGGATGTAGAGGATCGCGCGCGGGGCCACGTACGGCCGGAGCTGCATCCGGCGGGCATCATCGATGCAGGCCCGGGTGTCCGACCCCGCCGGGGCCCGCCCGGTCCAGGTGAAGCCGAGCTGCACGGTGACCGTGCCGTCTCCCAGGCAGGCGTTGGTGAGGGCGGTCAGCTCGTCCAGCGCCCGCTGCTCGGTGGGGGTGGGGATGTCGGCGCCGGACTCGCGCAGGCAGCCGGCCAGCTGAGCGTCCGATGCGTCGTCCGAGTGCAGCGTCGGCCGGCCGCCGGTCGCACGGGAGACCCATGCGTCCATGTCCTTCCCGAGCAGGCAGGACTCTGCCGCCAGCACGCGCTCGGAGACGGTCTCCAATGCGGCCTTGGTGAGCCGGTACGGACCGACCGCGCGCCAGTCGATACCGCGCCCGGGCTGGTCGTCGGTGAGGTAGCCCTCGAGGTTGAGCGGGTCGACCAGCGCCGACCGCCGGGCCGGCAGGACCGTCGACGTCTCCGAGCCGGCCAGGAACTCGCCTTCCGGGTAGGACAGCGAGATCGGCCGGCCGGTCCGCGCGGCGAGTTCGACGAGCAGCGGCCGCACCGCGGACCAGTCGGTGTGCGTCGCGGCGTAGGCGACCACCTCGTCGTAGATCATCACCTCGCCGTCGGAGATCCCGTGGTACTGCGCCTGCACGATCGCGCGCGTGGTGCTCTGCGCCGCGAGCCACGCCGTGGCCGTCACGGCGCACAGCATGACCACCAGAGAGAGGGCCAGCAGCCGCGCGACCAGGCTGCGGTGCAGCGGGACGCGCATCACCGCGACCCGTCCGTGAGCTGGTAGCCGACGCCGTAGACGGTCAGCAGGTAGGCCGGGCGGCGCGGATTCGGCTCGAGTTTGCGGCGCAGCCTCATGACGTGCATGTCGACGGTACGGTCGGTGGCCGCGGCCTCGAAACCACGGGTCCGCTCCAGCAGCTGCGCGCGGGTGAACACCCGGTCCGGCGCGGCGGCCATCGCGGCCAGGATCTCGAACTCACCGAACGTACAGTCCACCCGGAGCCCGCCGCTGGTCACATGCCGGCCCCGGACGTCGACCACGATCTCGCCGACCCGAAGCGCGGCATCCGGCTCGGCCGGCGCCCACTGGGTGCGGCGCAGCATCGTGCGGACGCGCGCCATCAACTCCCGCGGGTTGTAGGGCTTGACCAGGTAGTCGTCCGCACCCGCGTCCAGTCCGCGCAGCAGGTCGTCCTCGTCGCGTCGGGCGGTCAGCATCAGCACCGGCACGTTGCTCTCCCGGCGCAGCACCCGGCAGACCTCGACGCCGTTCAGCTGCGGCATCATCACGTCCAGGATGACCAGGTCCGGCGGGGTCAGCCGAACCTGCTCGATCGCATCCCGGCCGCCGTGCACCACCGAGGCGCGGTACCCGCTCGCTTCCAGGTACCGCCGGACCACCTCGGCCTGCCGGACGTCATCCTCGGCGACCAGCACATGAGCACGCACAGCAGCGACTATAGGCAGCCGGGGCCCGGCAGCGGCCGATCATGACAATGCCGATACAACCGGCGTCACCGGGCCGGCCGGTGGGTTGAGTCGTCGGGCAACACACGCGGGCGCCGCGGTGGGCGGTCGCGTACCACTCCGCCGTCCGGTCCTGACCACGCGGGGATCGGTCGGTGTGCGCAGCTTTGTCGTTTGTGGATGATGTCCGACCAGGGATCGAGAAGGATCTTTCCGCTCCGTAACGTGTGTCACACCAAGAGTGAGCGGGGGGATCTCTATGGCAGTGCGGACGATCGATCGCGAGGCGGTCCGAGCGTGGCGCCCACGATCCGGCGGACGACTCGTCGCGCCCGACGGCAGCACGCTGACCGTCAAACACGCCGACTCCGGCCTGATCGAGCCGTGGTTCACCGAGAACCGGGTCCGGTTCAGCGGAACTCCCGAGGCGAGCAGCATCGGGGGACGCGCATTCGAGACCGGTCCGGCAGGCACTGTGGACGGTCACGTCGCGGTGCTGCTGAACGGAAAGTACGTCGCCGAGTACCCGGCCCAGGGCGGCACCTACCTGCTCGCTGCCAACGTCGACGGATCGGTCGGCCTCGTCGCGTGGCAGGGCCGCTGGCACGAGGCGTACTGCTGGGTCAACGAACCGCGCGCGACCCACGCGCAGATGCTGAGCAAGCTCGACGATCTCACCTTCGCCGACGCCCCGGCGGGGCTCCAGGTGGGGTTGCCGTCCGGGCAGTCGTGGCAGCGGATCACCGCGTTCAAGCACCTGCCACCGGTCGGTTACCTCACCGTCCGCAAGGCGGCGACCGAAGAGGCGAGCCTCCCGGCCTGGTCCGGTCACCGGGTGGCGGTCGGCGAGGTGTGGCGGCAGATCAGTGACGCCAAGGAGGCCGCACCGAAGCCCGTGATGGTGTGCGCGACGCCGACCGCGGTGGCCACGCTGAATCCACGGGAGAGTTCCGAGGACGAGGCCCTCGCCTTCCTGACCGGACTCAGCGCACTGCACTGGAAGTAGTGGCGGCGCTCGCGGCCCTGGTCCTGCTGATCGTCGTTCAGGCTGGGGCGACTCTGCTGGTCGTGGCCGGGTTCCGGCACCACCGTCACCCCCCGATGCTGCGCCACCACCTGCGCGCGCACCGGATCGTTCCCCGCCGGTGGATCGACGCGGTCGCCCGGCTGCTGCCGGCGGGGGCGGTCGGGATCGGCGTCGCCGCCGCCATCGCGCCGGTGCACTCCGCC
>NZ_JBEZGQ010000389.1:0-7261 GCF_040650095.1 Actinoplanes sp. NPDC048791
GGCGACGGCGGCCGGGCCGCCCGAGGTGGCGGCGGGGAAGAACTTGACGGCCTCCAGGCCGAGCTCGATGGCCGCCTGGACCTCGGTCGCGGTCACCGCGCCGGGCAGCACCGGTACGCCGAGGGCCTGGCAGCGCTCGACCACGGCCCGCGAGAGCCCGGGCGAGACGACGGACCGGGCGCCGGCCTCGACGGCCAGGTCCACCTGCTGCGGGGTCAGCACCGTGCCGGCCCCGACGAGCAGGCCGCCGTGCCCGGCCAGCTCCTGGATGCCCTTGAGGGCCTCGGGAGTGCGCAACGTGACCTCGGCGACGGGCAGCCCGCCGTCGACCAGCGCCTGGCCCAGCGGCCGGGCGGCGGCCGGGTCGTCCAGCACCACCACCGGTACGAGCGCGTGGTCGGCCAGCTGTTGCCAGGTCTCGTGCACGGTCATCACTCCTAGTCGGACACAGGGGCAGACGTCAGCAGCCCGGTCAGGACCTGCGCGGGGTCACCAGCGAGCAGCGCGCGCAACGGTACGGCGGTCTCGGCGGCCAGCCGCGTCACCTGCGACTGGCCGAGCGTTCCACGCCAGCCGAGCGCCGGGAAGAGCTCGGCCAGCCAGGGTTGCGGATCGCCGGCCGGGAAGCTGTCCCGGATCCGTGACAGCACCGCCGGGTCGTCGTCGCGGACCGGCAGGTCACCCAGCGCCCCGGCGTAGCCGGCCAGCAGGCAGGCCAGGGCGAAGACGCTGAGCGGGGCCTCGCGCCCGGCGCGCCAGGCGTCGAGGACCACGGGCAGATTCCGGGTACGCCACTTGGCGATCGCGTTGAGCGCGATGTCGGCCAGCTCGTGCCGCAGCACCGGATTGCGGAACCGGTCGAGGATCGCGGCGGCGAAACGGCTCAGCTCGGCGCGGTCACCGGGCAGGGTCGGCAGCACCTCGCCCTCGACCAGCTGCCGGACGTACGCCCCGGCGAGCGGATGCGCGGTGGCCTCCAGCACGGTCCGGCAGCCCAGCAGCGGGGCCACCGCGGCCATCGCGGTGTGCGCGCCGTTGAGCACACGGACCTTCTTCTCCCGGTACGGCCGGATGTCGGTGAGGAACTCGACGGGCTGCCCGGCCCGGTCCAGCGGGAACTCGTCGCGGATGGCCGGGTCGCCGGCGATCGCCCAGTGCCCGTAGGACTCGCCGCGGACGATGAGGCGGTCGTCGTACCCCAGGCTCTGCCGCAGCCCCGCGGCCTCGTCCTCGGGCAGTCCCGGCACGATGCGGTCGACGATCGTGTCGTAGAACCGGCAGTGCCCGGCGACCCACTGCGCGAAGCCGGGATCGGCGCTCGCCCGAGCGGCGTGCCGGAGCACCATCGCCCGCAGGGTGCTGCCGTTGTCCTCGTTGAGCTCGCAGGGCAGGAACGACAGTCCGCGGGCCGGGTCACCGCCGAAGTGCCGCCAGCGCTCGTGCAGCAGCGCGGCCATCTTCGCCGGGAACGACGCGGGCGGCGACGCGGTGAGGTCGTCGCCGTCGACGAACACGATGCCCGCCTCGGTGGTGTTGGAGACGACGAACCGCAGCTCCTCGCCGCGGGCCAGCGCGCGGCAGCGGTCCCAGTCGGCGTAGGCGTTGACGACCTCACGGACCGCGGTGACCAGGGTGGTCTCCGTGGCTCCGGCGCCCTCGAGGACGACGTGGAACAGGCCATCCTGCTCGGCCAGGCGCGGGGTCACCTGCTCGGGCCGAGGAGTCACCTTCAGGATCGCGATCCCGTGCCGCAGCACGCCGGCCTCGTTCGCCCGGTGCACCATCAGGTCGACGAACGCGCGGATGAAGTTGCCCGCACCGATCTGCAGGATCCGCACGGGCAGCTCCGCCCGGGCCACGCCGGCGCTGCTCAGGGGGCGCAGCTCTGGCCTCGCCTGGGTCACGTGATTCCTCTCCGGGGGACCGGCACCGACGTCGCCGCCCGTGGACGGCATATCGACTGCGTGCGATGATACAGAGTGAAAACGTTCCCGCAACTTTCCATTCGCGGCGAGGATGCACCCCATGGCTGACCCGGAACCCGCCCCGCTCACCGAGCACGCCCTGCTGCTGGGGCCCGACGACGACGTCGCGGTGGCGTTGCGCGACCTCCCGCCCGGCCTGGTGCTGCGACACGGTGACCTGCTGCTGACCGTCACGGCGGCGGTGCCGCAGGGACACAAGGTCGCGCTGCGCGAGCTGCCGCCGGGCACCCGGGTGCACAAGTACGGCCAGACGATCGGCCGCACCACCGGCGAGGTCCGCGCCGGCGACCACGTGCACGCCCACAACCTGGCCATGGACTCGGTCGACCACACGTACGAGTTCGGCACGGCCCGCGTGGCGATCCCGCCGGCCACCGAGCGGCTCACCTTCGAGGGGTACGTCCGCGCGGACGGCTCGGTCGGCACCCGCAACTACGTCGGCATCGTGACCTCGGTGAACTGCGCCGCCTCGACGGCCCGGATGATCGCCGACCAGTTCGGGGGCCTGGCGATGGACGCGTTCCCGGGGGTCGACGGCGTCGTCGCGCTCACCCACGACTCCGGCTGCGGCCTGGTGCCCACCAGCGACGGCGGCCAACTCTTGCAACGCACTCTGCGCGGGTACGCCGCCCACCCGAACATCGGCGCGATCCTGGTGCTGGGCCTGGGCTGCGAGATGATCGGCGTCGACAGCGTGACCGGCGGCGCGCTGCCGCCGGACACCCTGATCGAGCAGCTGGTCATCCAGGAGCAGGGCGGTATCCGGGCCACGGTCCGGGCCGGGGTCACCGCGGTACGGGGGCTGCTGGAGCAGGTGGCGCAACGGCGGCGGCAGACCGTACCGGCGTCGGCGCTGGTGCTCGGGCTCAACTGCGGCGGCTCGGACGGATATTCGGGGATCACCGCGAACCCGGCTCTGGGCCGTACCTCCGATCTGCTGGTCGCTCAGGGAGCGACCACCGTCCTGGCCGAGACCCCCGAGGTCTTCGGCGCGGAGCACCTGCTGACCCGGCGGGCGGTCAGCCAGGAGGTCGGACAGCGGCTGCTCGACCGGATCGCCTGGTGGCACGGGTACGTGCAGGCCGGCGGGGGCACGCTGGACAACAACCCGTCACCGGGCAACAAGGCCGGCGGCCTCACCACGATCCTGGAGAAGTCGCTGGGCGCGGTGGCCAAGGGCGGCACCGCCGAGCTCGTGGCGGTCTACGAGTACGCCGAGCGGGTGACCGCGTCCGGCTTCACCTTCATGGACACCCCCGGCTACGACCCGGTCTCGGTCACCGGGCTGGTCGCCGGGGGCGCGAACGTCGTCTGCTTCACCACCGGCCGGGGCTCGGTGCTCGGCACCAAGCCGGTGCCGTGCATCAAGATCGCGACGAACACCACGATGTTCGAGCGCATGCGCGACGACATGGACCTCAACGCGGGCGGCATCGCCGACGGCACCGCGACCATCGAGGGCCTGGGCGACGAGATCCTGCAGACCGTGCTGGACGTGGCGTCCGGCCGGCCCACCGTCAGCGAGGAACTGGATCTGGGCCGCGACGAGTTCGTCCCCTGGCAGCTCGGCGCGGTGACCTGACGGGAGTCGTCAGGCCGGGGCCACCCCGGAGGAGTCGCGCACGGCCAGGCTGGTGGCCAGGGTGATCTCCGGCTCGCGCGCGGAGCCGCCCGGCCGGCCCGACCCGTCGGCGCCCCCGATGCGGCGCAGCAGCAGCTCCAGCGCGGCCACCCCGGCCCGGCCCTTGGGCACCGTCACGGTGGTCAGCGGCGGGTGGCTCATCACGGCCATGCTGATGTCGTCGTAGCCGACCACGCTCATCCGCTGCGGCACCGCGACCCCGCGGGCGGCGAGGCGGTGCAACAGGCCCATGGCGACCAGGTCGTTGTAGGCCAGCACGGCGGTGGCCGGACCGGCGAGCACCAGGTCGCCGGCGAGCACCCCGCCCTGGAACGTGGGCGCCACCGAACCGACCCGCAGGATCTCGGTGTCGTCGTCGGCGGTGATCCCGGCCAGCGCCGACAGCCGCTGCTGCCCCGCCCACGAGTCCTCCGGCCCGGCGACGAAGGCGATGCACCGGTGCCCGAGGGCCCGGAGATGACCGATGGCCTGCCGGGTGCCGCCGGCGATGTCGGCCACCACGGACAGCATGCCGGGCACCCGGCGGTGCACCAGCACCGTCGACGCCGGGTCGGCCACCTCCAGCAGCTCGGCGTCGCCGGCCCGCGGGGAGCAGAGCAGGACCCCGTCGGTGTTGCGGCCCAGGGTGGCGATCGCCTCCAGCTCGGCCGCGACGTCCTCGTCCGTGTCGCTGATGAACACGCCGCAGTTGACCGACCGGGCCCGGGCCGTCACGCCCTTGGCCACGTCGGCGAAGAACGGGTTGCGCAGGTCGGGCACGATCAGGCCGAGGTTGCCGGTGCGGCCGGTGATGAGCCCCTGGGCCGCCCGGTTGGGCCGGTAGCCGAGGCGTTCCGCCGCCTCCTGCACCGCCTCGCGGGTGGCGGGGCTGACCCGGCCGCCGGTGAGCGCCCGCGACACCGTGGAGACCGAGACGCCGGCCGCGCGCGCGACGTCATGCACGGTGGTGCGCACGCGTGCCTCTCCCTCGCTGCCGGCCATTGCTGGCGCCAGCATAGCGAGAGGCCGGCCCGCGGCAGCCGTTACGGCGGCGGCAGGTACGTGGCCTGCACGGCCAGCGGCGCGCTGGACACGGACTCGGTGCCGGCGGCGTCCACGGCCACCACGGTGTAGGTGTGCCGGGTGCCCGCGCCGACCGTCAGGGACAGCTGGGTGCCGGTGGCCGTACCGGCGAGGGTCGCACCCTCGTAGATCCGGTAGCCGGTCGTGGGCTCGCCGCCCGGGGACGCGGTCCAGCTGAGCGTGATCGCGGTGTCGTTCACGCCCAGGGGTGCGTTGCCGGTGAGCGTGAGGTCGGCGGGCTGGGCGGGCCGGCCGGCCGGGCCGGGCGGCGTGGTCACCGCGACGGCGGTGCTGCGCGGGGACTCGCCGCAGGTGTCCGGCAGGGTGGCGGTCACCCGGAAGTTGTGCCGGGAGCCCGACGCCAGCCCGGTCACCATCGCCTCCGGACCGGCGGACGTGGCGAGCGGGCGGTCGCCGTCGTAGACGGTGTAGGCAGTCGCCGCGGTCCGGAGAATCCAGCTCAGCCGGACCGAGGAGGGAGACACCGCGATGGCGGTGAGGCCGATCGGCCGGGGCGGGTTGACCTGGCACGGCGCGGTGTTCGCCGGCACCGGCCGGGTGTGGGTGGACTCGTCACCGGCGGCGTTCAGGGCGGCGACGGTGAAGGTGTGCCACGAGGCGTGGTAGAGGCGGCCGACCGTCACGGCGGTGCTGCTGGTGCGGGCGACAAGGGTGTCGCCGTCGTAGACCGCGTACCGGGCCGGGGCCGGGCCCTCGGGTGCTGTCCAGGAGAGCCGGATCGTGGTGTCGGTGCGGCCGGCGACGGTCAGCGCGGAGGCTGCGGCCGGGCGTTCGGTGCCGCCGGCGGCGGTCGTCAGGGAGCCCCAGGCCACCGGCACGGTCTGCTGCAGACAGCCGTTGTAGCGGTAGAGGCCGACGCTGTAGGTCGTCGCCGGGGCCAGCCCGCCGATCCGGGCGCTGGTCCGCGTCGTCCGGCCCAGGCTGACCCCGCCGACCCGCAGCTCCAGGTCCTGCCACAGGGGATGCCGGGGCCACGACAGCGAGGCGGCCGAGGCGGTGATCGCGGTGGCCGTGACCGTCAGCGGCGCCGGGCTCAGGCACTCCGGATTCAGGCCGGACGCCCAGGCGTGCCCGCTGACCGGGGCGGTCGGGGCAGACTCGTGGCCCTGGTCGTCGACAGCGGTGACCGTGTACGTGTGGGTGGAGTTGAAGGCCACCGCCAGGGCCGCGGAGGTGGTGGTGGCCCTCGCGACCACCTGGCTGCCCTCGTACACCTGGAACCAGCGGGCCCGGGGACCGGTGCGCGGCTGCTCCCAGGACAGGCTCATCGAGGTCGTGCCTGTCCCCAGCGCCAACCGCTGCGGCGTGGCGGGTGCCGCGTTGTCCGCCCGGGCGGGTGCCCCCGGCGTGAGTACGGCGATCACGAGCGGGAGCGCGAGCCAGCGGCGCATGGGAACCTCTCCGGCGCGGGACAGGCCATCCGTGGCCGTCAATGCGTTCAGCCAAGGGCCTGCCCCGCGCGGTGTCAAGGACCGCTCACCGTTCAGGACTTGGGGGCCATCACCATGACTCCCAGGCACATCTCGTCGCTGGTGCCCTCGCCCCAGACGACGTACCGCGAGGGGAGGGACTTGAGCTGCGGCAACTGCTTGCGCAGGGTCGCGTCGTGGGTGCAGGTGACGCGCAGGGTGTCCCCGCGCTCGACGGCGATGGGCTCGGGCAGCGGGACCAGGGCCTGATTGTCGAAGTCGTACCGCGGCACGTCGATGACGGTGCGGGCCTTGGGCGTACCCGGATTGAGCTCGACCTTGATGGCCCGCCCGAGCAGGTGCATGTGGCCGGCGGCGAGGTAGATCGTGCCGGGCTCGCGTACCGGATGGTCGCAGTGCTGGGTGTTGCCGGCGACCGGCGCGGCGCCGGCGTTGCAGCCCGCGTTGAGACCGTCGACGGTCTCGGCGGATTCGGCGCCGAAGCGCTTGGCGACATCCGCGACCGCGGTGTCGCGATCGCAGAGCGGGCCGGTGGCACCCGGCTCGCACGGCAGCTCGATCGGCGCCGCGACCAGGGCGGTTTCGAGGCCCTGCAACGGCGCTTTGCCGTCCGCGATCCGCATCTGGATCCCGGAGCGGTCGGAAGCCTTGCTCTGATCCGTGACGCCGAGCAGGTTGTAGTGCACCTGCATGACCAGCTTGCTGCCCGGCGGCATCTCGAAGCCGAAACCGGCCGGCATGAGCGTCTCGCCGGCGCCGGGAGCCCAGTGCGCGACCCAGGCCGTATCCCCCGGCACACCCGCGTCACCGAAGCAGGTCCAGCCCTCGCCCGGCGTCTTCGCGTCGACGTCGGCGGCGGCCTTGGCCTGCTCGGCGCTGAGCCGGTAGAAGATCGCGTGGTGCACGATCTCGGCGTTCTGCGGCCGGAAGCGGCTGCCGGTCAGGTACGCGGGCTCGGTCAGCTTCGGATCGACGACGAAGCACCGGTATTCGTCGGTGCCGCCGTTGGGGGCGGCGGGGGTGTAGGGCTGCGGCAGGGCCAGATCGACGAACCGCTCCCCCTGGCGCAGCGCCGCCGGAGGCGCCGGGGACGACGCGCTGTGCGAGCCGTGGGGGCCGGC